>CAUSMY010000096.1:0-6124 GCA_963533015.1 uncultured Veillonella sp. | reverse complement strand
TTCTCATCTTCTTGGTAGATGATGCCCGCCGTTTCTGGTGTATCACCACCAACGATAGTTTGAATATGACTGCCTGTGAAGGCATATCCTTTTCCTGTAGCTTGTAACAGCTCTTCGTGTCCAGTACGGTGACGATGAGCCCCGATCCATCGGTTATGCCATGTCCCCTGATTAGCTAATCGCAATACAATACCTGAGTTATGCGGATTATGTCCACTTTCAGCAAATTCATTTAACGCAGCACCCGTCCAAATCGAATCTGCTGTTTCCAAATGTAAATCAATGAACGACCCATGACGACCTGGATTCGGGTTTAATCCATAATTTTTATCTAGCACACCTAAATTGCCGGTCACTTGTACAGTCACTGGAGTCGTGGATACCGTACCCATCCCCAAAGAGGTCGCTGTATATGTGTCAGCTAATTGTCCAGTACCAATCCCAATGCTACCCTCTTCTACTATAGCCGCATACACATCTGCCTGCTGAAATGGAACCGTTTCTATTGTAACAGGACCATCTAATGTAACATAACTATCTTTGTTGGCCTGTACACCATTTCCAACGGCATGAATCACAGTAGGCCCGTGAACAACAACCTGTGTGTCATACTTAGGGTCATCAATCTGTTTACGCCCAAAGCCTGCGTAGATGCCACTCATGTAATAATGAGCCATTTCATCCGCTTGGTCATAGGGATGAGCATTACTTAGATCTACTTGCAAGCCCTTGTGGACAGTTAACTTCGCACCATCCAATACATAAATACCAGTTACATTATGATGCTTCTGTTGTTCCGTGTCATAGCCTACACCATTCACCTTAATATGTAGCCCCTCTGGATAGTTGAGCACCTCATGGTATTTGCGCATCGCCACAGCTCGCCCCGCTGTGCTTACCTCAATGCGCTCCGGTTGTGTCACAACCTGTTGAAAGTCTACCTCTGCCGACGCTCCATATACAAATGGTACAGTGCTCAAACATGCCATAACAAGTCCTGCTAGTACATTTCGCTTATAATTCATACATACTCCCCTTACGAATCACTTAGAACTCTACTATGATTATCTTTATATCCTCTTTAGTATACCATTGGTAAGAGACATTGCCTATGGTAGTGCTATTCCAATTGGTCATACAACATCTAGTAGGCAACAAAATGAGACGTCCCTCATCGGAACGTCTCATATTATTAATATTATGTTGTATTAGAATTTGAATTTCATACTTGCTGAGTACGTACGACCTGCTGTGGCTTCATCATCAAAGAAAATGCGATCAAATACATTTTGTACTCCAAGTTGGATTGTCGCTTCTTTGGATACTTTGTAATTCACAGAGAGATTCGAGATAACATAACTATCTGCTGCTCCATACTGCCCTGTCACTTCGTCTAAAGATTGACGACGGCTGATATATTGTATATCCCATAGAGCATTCCATTTAGCACTGTTATACTCAATCCCAGCATGGAAGATATGTTTTGGAATATCAAATATAGTTTCTTCATATGCTTTCGTATTGGTTTGTGAAATCACATTATGGTTGATACGTCCTGTTTGCCACGTATAATTTCCAAACACAGACCAAGCTGGCGACAATTGGTGGCGAAGTTCTACTTCCACACCACGACGGGTTTCTGAATCTACATTGCTATACATCTTGTAATCAACCTTTTTATTAGGGTTATAATATGTTACATATTTCACTTTGTCCTTTGTGTTTACATAGAACCCTGTTATCCCCAATGCAGTCTTCGTATCCCAAGATTTTTTCAATCCAATCTCAAAAGTATCTGACTTTTCTGGATTTAAATCTGGGTTCGCTTTCACAGTACCACTAAAACGATAGACTTGACTTAATGGCGGTGGATTAAAGGAGTGTCCATAGGATGCATATACATTTAAAGAGTCTGTTACATAATGTTCTATCCCAATTTTAGGGCTCCACTCTGTATAATTCCCTTCTCCATGATGTACTGTATCATATTGTTTCTTATCTTCATTATATGTAATATGCTGGCCATCAAATTTCTTGAATCGATCCACACGAAGTCCCGTATACACAGCCCAATCATCATTTGGACGATATGTATCTTGTAAGAATAACGCTACATTCCGAGTAGCACCTTTATTCACTTCATAAACCCCATCTGGATACGTCGTAGAATCGTGAGAACTATGGTCTCTCCAATTGGTTAACTCTCTACGTGTTTGATCAAAACTTTCTTGTTTCCAGTTAAGGCCAGCCACTATGCTATGTTTCCCAATATTTTCCCATATTTTTTGAGCATCAAAATTAATTGTTTTTCCAGGATAGAAAGAATCATCTCCTGGTCCACTATAGTCTGATGTAGTCGGATTGGCAGGACTAGAGAATCCATCTTTCTTACGGTCTAATACACTGAAGGAAGCCTGTATTTTATTAGCGTCATTTTTATATTGTAAACCATGAGAATGATATTCTCGCAATCCATCATACCCTAAATATCGATACGTTTTTAGTTCTACTCCCTCATTGTCATTTACTTTTACAATACCCGCAAATACAGGTTTCCCCTTTTCTGTAATTGTACTCATAGGATTCTTATACACATATGTGTTATTAGTATATAAATAAGAATATGTTAGAGATTCCTTATCTCTCAATTTCACAGTAGCATAAGCAGACAAGTTTTTATTATTGAAAGCTTTATCTCCACGACTACCTAACAAATAGTCACCATCCTTTGTTTGCGGAATAGGCGTATCTGGAGTAATTGTTTTATCACCCGCTTCTAACTCGTATGCACCGCCTACGATAAAAAATCCTGGGAATCCACCTGTCCTACGTTGTTCTGCAGAAACGCCTACAGATACACGATCAGATACGCGCGCATCAAATCCTAATTCATTATTCCATGTACCATGGGAGCTATGTCCTATTTGTCCATGCCAATGAATATCTTGAACAGATTCTTTAGGTGCTACTTGTTTTGTTTGAATGCTAATAACACCGGCTACACCTCTACCACCGTAAAGTGAGGAACTAGCACCACGCACCAATTCAATACGATCAATCGTATGTACTGGAATAGCTTCCCAATCTACGCCATTATTAAAAGTATTATTCATTGGCACACCATTGAGCAACACTAATATATTAGTAGAACCAAAGCCATGAATTTGCAAACCACCATTCCCAACTTGACTTTTGTATACGCCTGGTAATAGTTGTAACGCATCTGCTACAGTATCCACCCGTTTGGCTTCAATATCTTTTTGTGTCACTACAGATACTGAGCTAGGTGTTTTAGCAATGTCTTCCATCGTCCGTGTAGCTGTCACTGTTACTGTTGGCAACATAACAGTTTCCTCTGCTGCAGAATTATCCACTGCCTGTACCGCTTGACTCGTCATAGCCGACAAAATCATGGACAATAACACTAATTGTGCCTTACTTGTTTTTGTTTTCATACGTACGCCCCTTTACTATAAAAAATAAAATTCCCTATTTTATAGTATAGCACTGATTTTCGTCATTGAAAGTCATCATATAATGAATGTTAGTTATGTTTACACTTAATATTATGATATTCACCTTTTTCTATGTCTTATACTTATGAACATATACCCTATAAAAACTTATTATGAAAAATGAGACGCTCCTCGTCGGAACGTCTCATGCTGTTAATATTATATTGTATTAGAATTTAAATTTCATACCTACATTGTATGTACGGCCACCTGTTGCTTCTCTAGCATAATATTCACGATTGAATAGGTTTTGCACACCGATTTGCAAGGTAGCTTCTTTGGATACTTTATAATTTACAGAAGCATTTGTTAAGAAGTACGCATCTTCTGCCTCTGGCTCACCACCGGCAGTATCTTTACCTTGGCGTGCACTAACGTATTGCATATCCCATAAGGCATTCCACTTGCCACTATTGTATTCAAAACCACCATGGAATAGGTGTCTTGGAATCTCAAAGTTTTGGTCTTTACCATCACTTTGATCTGTATTAGCCAACGCTTTGCTTTCTGTATATCCCATTTGCCATGTATAGTTGCCGAAGATAGACCATTTATTAGACAATTTATGACGAAGTTCTAATTCTACACCACGGCGTGTTTCTGATCCTACATTAATATATTTTTTGTAATCCTCAGTACCATCTGCCTTTTTAAATGTCACATATTGAATTTTATCCTTTGTATTCACATAAAAGGCGGCTACGTTTAACTTTGTACTTTCATTCCAAGATTTTTTCAAGCCAAGCTCAAATGTGTCAGAATGTTCTGGATCTAACTCTGGATTTGCATGAATAGGAGTTTTAGATGTTTGACCGAAGCGGTACACTTGGTACAAGGTTGGTGGTGCAAAGGAGTGACCATAGGATGCATAGACGTTGGTAGAATCATCAAGATATCTTTCTACGGACAACTTAGGACTCAACTCCGTGTAAGATCCATCATTATGATGTACGACATCGTAGGACTTTGTTTTCTTATTGTACTCCCCGTGGGACCCATCGTACTTTTTAAAATGATCTAAACGAAGTCCGGCATACACAGCCCAATCATCGTTAGGGCGATACGTATCTTGTACAAAAACCGCCATCGTACGAGATGCCCCTGTATTCGTTTCACTCACACCGTTAGGGAACACCTTAGTATCTTTAGAGTTTTTATCGCGCCAATGTTGCAAAGCAATCTTTTCTTGATCAAACCGCTCTTGTTTCCAATTCAATCCCCCTACAATTTGATGTTTTCCTTGAGCCTTCCATGCCTTTTGCACATCTAGATTGTACGCTTTTCCAGGATAGAAGGAGTGAGAACCTGACCCTTCATAATCTCCTGAAGTTGCTTTTGTTGGCACAGAATAGCCATCTTTCTTTTTATCTAAATAACCCAAAGAAATCTGTAATTTATTCGCTTCATTTTTGTATTGCAAACTATGAGAATGATATTCTCGCTCTGCATCATGACCTAAGAAACTATTGCCATTAAGAGATACATATTTTTTATCACTAACCTTGATATCCCCTGTAAAAACAGCCTTTCCATTTACTGTAACCGCACTAATTGGATTGTGGTAAGAGTACTTATGATTAGCGTAAGTATAACGGTAGGTTAATGTTTCTTTCTCACCTAAGTTTATCGTCACATACGCTGATAGATTTTTATTATGGAGAGATTTGTCTCCACGATTACCTAACACATATTTGCCACTTTTCAATTGTTCCAACGGCATATCTGGCGTAATCGCTTTTACCTTACTAGTAATTGCTTTGCTCTTATCGGTCACAAAAAATCCTGGGAACCCATTTGTGCGACGCTCTTCTGCAGATACACCAATCGCTACCTGATCAGACACACGAGCATCAAATCCAAGTTCATTATTCCATGTACCATAGGTACCACCATTCACCTTACCGTGCCAACGAATCTCCTTGCGGTCAGCTTTTGGCGCCACTTGTTTTGTTTTGATGCTGATCACACCTGCAACACCCTTTCCTCCATACAAAGAGGAACTAGCGCCACGCACTAATTCAATGCGTTCAATGGAATGCACAGGAATCACTTCCCAATCCACTTTATTATTGAAAGAATTGTTCATCGGCACACCATCCACAAGCACGGAGATATTTTTAGAGTCAAATCCGCGAATTTGAATATCACCCGCAGAGGCTTGACTTTTATACACCCCAGGCAATAATTGCAACGCATCTGCCACTGTATCCACTCTACGGTTTTCAATATCTTTTGCTGTCACTACAGATACAGAGCTAGGTGTTTTTTCAATATCCTCTAAAGTTCTCGTCGCCGTTACCGTTACATCTGGCAAGATCACCGTTTCTTCCATATCTTGCGCATTCACTGCGTAGCTATTTTGCCCACTCATAGCTAATGCAATCATAGATAACAACATAATATAGGATACCTTACTCTTAACCATATACCCTCGTATATTATTTTGTCTTACTTGTTTCATCTGTACTTCCCTTCTTACTATAAAACAAACTATAAGATTTCTTATTAGGATATCATTAATATTTAACATTGTAAATCATTTCTTAGTCGAAGTAGCTACTATATAACTACGACTATCAATCTATACACCTTAATGATCCCCTGTGAAT
>CAUSMY010000095.1:0-6198 GCA_963533015.1 uncultured Veillonella sp. | reverse complement strand
TTGGCATACGATCTAAGGATTTCTTTACAAGCTCTGCTGTTTTACCTGCACCAACTAATAAAACTGGTATCGTTAAATAGCCTGCCTTTGAAAGAATCTTACCTACAATAAAACGGGAGCTAAAGATAAAGAGCAACATGAATACATAGGCAAATACAACAAAGAGACGAGATACATCGTTGATTACGTGTCCTGTGTACATGAGCACAATAGATACAACGACACCGATGGTAATGCTACGGAATAAGTTCTTCATAGTATCCCAATACGGAGATACTACAGAATAGGCATTATTTAGAATCAATATAGCTAAAAATACGAAAGGTATAACGCCATATACATAGATTTCATCTACCTTAAAATGTGGACTTACCGGTAAAAATGGCAAATTTAAACGTAGATGATAGGCTGCTAATGTACCTAACACAATAGAAACATAATCTGCTATAAGCACTATGATTTTGCTGATAAGCAACTTATTGTGATTATTATATTCAGAACTATTCATACTAATACCCCAATTTTAAAAAAAGAGGTTGTTTTCTCAATTACTTTTAAAGAAAACAACCTCTCTATCATACGAATACAATGTACCAATAATTACTTATATTGTATCATATTCAAATGTCTAAAACTATGAAAAAACATAGATTTTAACTATCTTTTATGTAGTTTTATATATTTTCAATCTTAGTTAAACGAGGAATAAATTTCTCATAAAAACTAATTAAACACACCTTTAAATCTCAATAGAATACTCATATAATTCTCAATTATTTCGCAATTGAAGCATCGTCGCAACCATAAAGTACATAATGCGTATACCAGATGAATTATCTAGTGTATATTCCACCTGTCCGAACATAAACACATAGGAAACTACTGCAATCATTGCACAGAGACTATAAGGATCTCGTTTTTTTAACCAACTTTTGAAGTTATCAATAATAATAGTACCATAGAAAATAAGAACTCCTAACAAACCTAAGATACCAACTTCTCCTAGTAGTTGAATAAAATTATTATGCGCATGATATAAATGTTGATTTTCTGATGGTAATCGATAAGATTCTTCATATTTAGTACGCCATTGACCTATGCCGACACCTATCAAAGGATGATCCTTGAACATATTAATAGATGATGTCCATACTTCAAAGCGCCCTAAATTAGATCCATCTGTAGTCGTATTTGTAATGGACTCAAATCTAGCTACATATTGTGGTTGTGTACTGAATCCCCAAATGACACCACCTAATGCAGCAAGAACTGCTATGACATACACAAAGCGTTTTATTAAATACGGTAAAGAAACGACAGGTATTAAAATCATATTAAACAGCCATGATCCACGACTTTGATTGCCATACATGCCAAATCCAACACATCCGAGAGCCCATAGAGCTGCAGCTTTCACATAGGTAGGAAAGGCCTTATCTAATAAAATGACACAGAATATAGGTACGAGCATAACCATAAGTCCAGATATAGTTAATACACTACTACCAAAGCCCCAACCACGATCTGTCATTCCCGAAAAATGTTGGTAAAAGGCTACTAGATTATCGATGCCAAAATCTATAAAAAATACAGCAAGCATGGTAAATAGTGTTTTCTTATTGCGTATACAGAGAGCGATAATGAAAAACACTGGTATTCGCCATAGCCATACATTAATAAACTCTGGTAATCCTACAGATATGTTATTTGTTAAAACCGCTGATGGTAATAACAACAACAACATAACAATTAATGATTTACTATATTTTTTGACATACGATGGAACATATAAATCATTCCTATGTTTCCAAATATAGATAATACTTAATAAAATAGCTATAACATAAAAAATTTGACCAGCAGCCATAGATAGCCTCGTGAAACATGCCATCAATGTAATCATAATAGCAATCCATGACTCTAAACCTAACTTTGATACTACTCCCATAGTACATCCCCCTTACAAATAATATAAACTAATTCTATACATGTATGACTGATTGAATCAATTTCTTATGACTATAGCCTTTATTTGCATCAATTAACCCTTGATTATATATTTCTTTATGATGCTGTAAATTCCCCACGAATTTTGAAATCCCTTGAGCAATAGTATTTACATCATCTAAATTTAATACTTCCCCTATTGAATACTTCTCTAATACCTCTGGATTGATTTCTGGAGATATGAGAACAGGCTTGTAAAAGCCAATAGCTGTAAATAACATGGCTGCCCAATGGTAGCGATATCGTTCTGCCCCATAGGGCAATACTAAAGCATCTACACTCATCAATGCTGCATCCCAGTCTTTCCCAATCAAACTGGCATGGATAAATTTGATATTACTATATTTACTATATTTTTTAATAATCGATTCAAATAATTCGCCATCTTCAGGCTTTACAGTGGCACCTTGGACAACGAGCTGTACTGAATTATCATAATGAAGCGATACAAAGGCATCGATGAATCGCTCAATGTTTTTTTCTTTTCTAAACTGACCAAAGAAACCAAGCTTAATAGTATTATTTGCAGAAATAGTATCGTTCCCTTGTTTTTCACTCAATTCAGTAGACGGTAAAAACACAGGCGGCAAGATTTTGCGAACTCTCGGCAAATCAGGTCGCAACATATCATCTCGCAAAGAGATTACATCAAGATACAAGTTTTTATAAGCATTAGCTCGATGAGCTTGCTTAATAAAGCGATCCATTTCTCCCTTACCGATACCATGGAAGATAACGTGAACGTCCGCTTCGCTATCCTTTAGCGGTGTATCTAGTAGTGCTTTTATATAGCGATATGTACCGGTAGGAATGATTAATGCATCAATCTTATGTTCTTTAATTTTTTGAGCTGCTGATGTGAACCAATTGCGACGACGACGCTCCCGTAAAATGGATAAAAAAGGCTTTTTCCATTTAGAAGCACCTGCATAAGTCACTACCTCGCCACCTTCTAAATAGACTACATCTACAGCATAATCTACTTTGAAAGGAAAGTTTTCTGGTACGAATAATACAGGTTCATGACCTTGTCGTTTCAGTTCATTAATGAGGATGCGATCAAACTCCACCTCATGACCAGCAGGCATGACAATACTTTCTAAAATTGCTACACGCATAGCACACCTCTAGGCCTTTATGTACGGTTTTATATGTTCTTGAATCATAGATTCATATTCATCTAACAATGCATAGCGATTACGATATTGGCTACGTTTTTGAGACTTAATTTCCTCGATTGGCTTTCGCTCTTCTTCAAGAGGAATCACATAGTAATTTGGATCAGATTCCATTACAGAACCACCAATATCCTCCCATAATGTGTCTAATACGGCTACCTTAGACTTATGGCCTCTCACCATATGAGAGTTAGCATAGAATCCCTCATCAGATACAGCCAAAATAGATTCAACCTGTGCTGCACGACCAATTTCACGAATCAAGAAGGTAATAAAGTTCTTTGGACGATAGCCATACATTTTTTTCGTAATTTTCTTAGCCCGATCAAGTCCATCTTTATAACCTTGAATCGTACCAATTACAAGCGTACGTTCTCCTTTAGGCCCCTTAGCAAAGCGAATATTAGCATGGTACACACCTTTATCTTCTAGCAAGAGCATAACCGTCAAGAATCCTTCCTTCCGTTGCCCTGGCTCGTAATAAAGATGAGCACTCATATCAAGCTCATCTGATTTCCAAAGTGTAATGCCTCGTTTTTTATCAAAATAATCAAACTTAGATTCGTCTACATACATGAGCTGAATCGCTTCATCTGTAAATACGTCTTGTAAGATGGTAAAATGCTGACGAAGAGCCTCCAAACGCCACTGTGGCGTAGAATTTTTGATTAAAAACATACGGCTCATCAATTCGTAGAGACTCGGATGCTTTTGTAACATAGTTGGATCTGGTGTATAGGATTTAAAGAAGTTTTCAAATTCCGTAACCGTTGAGTCATGACGACAAGAGCGCATCGTATGTAAGAAGGTACGTCTCGTTTCACGCCATGTACGCTTGCCATATATAGCACGCCCAATGTGCCAATGCTTTCCAAAATTGCCTAACATAGTACTCCCCAATCTATTACAATTTACCTTTAGATTTTAGTAAATAATAAAATTTTACATATTTAGTCATCGTATAGAAATAATGATTTACGGACAAGATAAAGCCCATTTTACCATCTAGGATACCTCCTTGAAGAAGATATACCTTAATAAAAGCCCATGTAGGACGAAGGATAATGTCCTTGAAGAAAGAACAACTTTTACCATTATCACGGTATTTTTCAGCAGATAATGTGGTATAATTGTTAAATTTATTGAAATATTGATGCCAATTATCATACGTGTAATGATACATCGGATGTTGTAATTTCTCTGTTGGATATGGCGTAATAATGGCTGGATGTACATAACCTTCTACATAACTACCCTCTTTTGGCATGAGGCGTAGTACATAGTCTGGGCGCAATACGCCATGTGTAGCGTGGTTATGATGGAATTTGTTACGTCGTTGAATCCAATATGCCTTATTGGGTTTGTTTACTACAATATCTTGAATTTCCTTAGCAAGTGGATCAGAAATACGCTCATCTGCATCGAGAAATAAAATCCAGTCAGACTTAGCTTGTTCAATACCAAAGGTTTGTTGTGCCCCCCAGTCGCCATTCATGGCGTGTTGTATAACACGAGCACCCATTTCTTCAGCAATTGTTACCGTATTATCAGTACTAAAATCATCAATTACTAATACTTCATCGGCAAACTGCACTGATTCAATGCAGTCATGAATATTATGTTCTTCATTTCTCGCTAAGATTATTACAGATACAATTGCCATAGATTCACCTTTCACTTATGTCCGTACTTGTTTAGCTAAGTACGATAAACGAGCTCCTATTTTATGTATCCAATCAGCACGACCAAAGGACCATAAAAATAGTTTATATTTAGAATTTAATTGCTTATACGATATATCACTACGATAGGTGTCAATCAAGTGTTTACATTTATCGTAATACACTTGATTACCTTGAGGATTTGCATAATAGGCTGTTAAACAGGACAACACAGCTTTCATCAATAAACTATTACAATCATCCACATATGGTAAATGATGATTTATAGCATATTGCAAGCGTTCCTCATAGCCAATCACAAAATCCCATCGTGACTTTGGATCAAATGATGTTTGTGTTATAGAATTTGGATTCAATCGATAGTAATAATAACATCGATTAATATGACCTACTCGATTCGAATTTGCCACGTATAAATAAGATGTCGCGGTGTCCTCAAATTTACGACCTATAGGAAAACGCACATCACCGATGGCACTGCGTTTATATAATTTGCTCCAAGCAGCTACAAAACAATCATGCATAGCTAATCGTAAGGCATCATCTTTATCAAATATTTCTAATTTACCATCATTACAACCTTCAATAATAGTACCATTTTTATCTCTGAAAGCAGTAAATTCAATGATATCAAGATTATTTTCTTTTAATAGATGCAACATATCCTCGTATACAGTGAGTCCAATGTAATCATCAGAATCTACAAAGCCGATATAATCACCATTTGCTGCCTCTATGCCTGTATTACGAGCTGCACTAAGGCCCCCATTCTCCTGATGTATGACCTTAATTCGATCATCATAGGCAGCATATTGATCACAAATATCCCCACTATCATCGGTTGAGCCATCATCCACTAATATAATTTCTAAATGTTGATAGCTTTGGTTTTGAATAGATTCTATACACTTTGCTACATAAGCTTCCACATTATATACAGGTACAATGACCGAAATTAACTCCATTCCCTATTCCCCTTATTGAATACTATCCCCATGTTTGATACGCCATGCTGCGAGTTCGCGCATGTTCTTAATCACATCACCATAGGCTTGAGGCATATTTGTGCCTTGTTCCATAACTTTTCCACTGTTATCTAGATATAGTCTATGGTTAAAGACAAATTCCTCTTGTGTAAACAAGCTTGGCACCATGGATTCATAAGTTTGACCAGGGCGACCTACAAGTTCTGCCAAGGTTGGAATGATTTGAATGCTCATACCAAAAGCATTTGGAGCGAGCCAGTCTTTATGAATGCCTCGGCCATAGAAGATAATCGGAATCGTAGATGCCACATTAGGACTTACTTCACGAGCAAAGGTAAATCGTTC
>CAUSMY010000094.1:0-6267 GCA_963533015.1 uncultured Veillonella sp. | reverse complement strand
ATCAACCCCGTATCTGGCGGTGGCAGAGCTCGCCGATACGTAATGGAGCTACAGTGGCAACTCAGCTCTTTATTTGATCGAATGGAAGTAAAATTTACTCGCCAAGCAGGAGATGCCACACGATTTGCCATCGAAGCCTCCAACGAAGGAGTAGATGCCATCTTTTGTATGGGTGGAGATGGCACCATCAATGAAACTGTGAATGGTATCGTTCGAGCTGGAGGCCGTGCCAAATTTGGATTCATTCCCATCGGCACTGTTAATGATATGAGTCGCGCTCTAGGCATCTCTTTACAACCACTAGAAGCCATCCACGCTTTAAAAACCAGCGTTATTCGTCGTGTCGATATCGGCCGTTGTAACGATACATACTTCTGCAACAATATCGCCATCGGTGTTATCCCTGAAGTTGTGGCTTCTGTAACACCAAAAGAAAAACAATTATTAGGGCCCCTTGCCTACTTTGCCAAAGGAGGGCAAGCTCTATTCACCACGAAAGATTACCGCTTTAGCATCACCACAGAAGAAGGGACGAAAGAGTTCATGTCACCTTTAGTCATCGCTCTTCTCACCAATGTAGTGTCTAGCTTTGAACACTTTATGCCCACCGCCTCTGTAGACGATGGTTACATGCGTATCATCATCTTTAAAGAATATTTCATTATGAACTTATTCTTTATTTTACCGCTCATTTTAAGCGGCTCTATCTATAACTCTAAATATGTGACTATATTGAAAGTCAAACAAGCTCACATCGAAGTATGCGATACCATGGATGCTTCTACTAATATGGACGGCGATATTGGTCCAGATGCTCCGTTAGACTTAGAAGTATTACCTAAGTTTTTACAAGTATACGTACCCACAAAACAACGCAAGAAAACAACAGGTTTATTCCATAACCCATTACAACTATAACTATCTTGTGATATAACAACAAAAAGAGGAACAGAAATCCACCATCGGATTCCTGTTCCTCTTTACATTCGTTCACTCCATTACCATAGAGCCTCCCTATTTATTGTTTTATATCGTCTGTAACTGGTGCTTTCATAGTCTGCAATTCTACCGTTGTATGCCCCCAGTCTACAGGGTTAATTCGTTTTACACCTAAATCGATCTGCTCTGTAATACGGCGCAATA
This sequence comes from uncultured Veillonella sp., assembly GCA_963533015.1. Taxonomy (GTDB): domain Bacteria; phylum Bacillota; class Negativicutes; order Veillonellales; family Veillonellaceae; genus F0422. Next base: position 5,124 of record CAUSMY010000094.1, on the reverse strand, counting down.
TGGAATCTCGCACTACGATATTACGGATGCCACCGCCAATCGTAGCTGTTTCTCTCACTCGTACCGCTAGCCCTACATCTTCCATGACTAGCCCTTGCAAATACACATGCTGAATCCATGTATTGCCTGTGTTGGAAAATACTAATCCTATTTGACTATTTGAAATATGAAGTCCATAGGCATTCCATTGTTCTGTCACTGTCGTCCCTGTTGGATCACCTGCCGCTACAACTACGCCCTGTTGCATCTGTTCCATCCGAACATGACTCATCACCAAATTATGTCCATCCCAATGCAATCCATCGCCACTATACCTACCTTGCATTTGTACATCTTTCATATACATCTGTTCCACTTGAGCGGCTTTTACCATATGAGCTGGAGCATTTTTCAATACCACACGTTCTAGGACAATCTCCTTGCCCTGTTGTATCTCAATCAAAGAGGAGCGAGTGGAACTACCTTTTTCATAGCTGGCCCCTCTTCGCATAGCAGCTTCTACTTCTGATCGACTCAATACACCGTATTCCTCAAGAGCATCTTGCTCTATCTTTCCCACTTCTTGCTCAATCTCTAACTCTCGTGGTACTGGCTCTTTCCAACCACGACCATCAATGACACCGCCTCGAATCACAACTCGTTCAATAGGCCCTGTTTCATCACCTTGTAGGTTCAAAATTCCAAGATACGGAGTTCCTCCTGTGACGACATAGTTTGGCTTCACAAAGGCTGAGCTTTCATCCACAGCCATCAACACCGCACCTTCATCTAGGTCTAAGGTCATATAACTATGTAAAAATAACGCCCCTGTTCTGTATACCCCTTTTGCGATATGTAGTACTCCACCAGCCGGTGTATCTCGTATTGCTTTTTGTAAGGCCTGCGTATTATCTGTCACGTCATCGCCAACAGCACCGTACGCGGTAGCTTCTAATCTTGGTTCTTTCGGCAATGTTTTATAGGGAACCTTTGATGATGTATATATACTATCCCCTGCCGCATTGATCGCTTTCACCTGCACCATATACACCGTATCTGGTTGCAGGTCTAGTAACTGTATCCGTGGTGCTAAACTATCCCCTACATGCTCAGGTCGAATTGTATTAGTTAATGTATCATTGACATATACATCATACCCTACAATCCCCGTTACATCTGATAATGACCATTCTATCTCCATCGTTGTACTAGTCACCCCTACTGTAGGGGCCGTTATGGAAAAATCTCCTACTTGCACCGTATATGGTGTCACCGGTGCCGTATACTTTCTATACATATTCCAAGTAAGACCTAAGAGGCCTACTAACAAAATGATTCCTATCATCCATCCCCAATATACTCTATTACGCTTCTGCTTCATATACCTACCTATCCCACTATGTCATTAGATCATCTATCCTCAATCATGGCATTGAATACACCCATAACTGATATTCATACTATTATATCCATCTATGTCCATTCTACATGATTTACATAAATGGTCAATACTCAGTCTAATGAACTCAGCTTTGTAATTTGAGAAAGCGGTATCTGTTGCCCCTGTACCTTGATGGTTCGATGCACATAGTTGATAGCATCTAATACCCCTTCTACTTGATGATATTGCCCCCTTGTGTAATAGACCACCCTCACTCGTTGTCCCCTAACCATAGAGTACAATTGTCTATCTAACTCTTCTAATTGCTCCTCTGAAAGTTCTTTACGACTCTCTGTATATCGCGCTGTTTCTTCTAGCAATTCTTGAAACCCCTTCAATGCAGCAAAAGGCATAAATTGTTTTGCCCGTTGCAATAATGTCATCTTCGGTCGCTTATGTTGCATTATGACCTCCCACCAAAGTGTTACGAAACTGCATCGTTCCTTCTTCTTGCAAGCTACTCGCTCGCAATATCGAGTTACCACCAAATCGTTCTTTAATTTCCAACACTGTCCGCTCCACTTGATACGCTTTTTCTTCCTCCTTAGAATCCTTAGAAAATAAGTCTTCCTCCCAAGGCACAGCCGCCCGATTCACTAAATCATCAAAGCCCACAGATAGCTGCCGAATCTCTTGATGACGATGAACAGTTTCTTTGTACAACTCCAACACCTCCTGTGAAAGTACCTCTAAGGAACACGTATACTTCGACAGCCGTCGTGATCCACCCGTACCTTTAACAGTTCTATCTGCATACCGCACTCCTAAGGAGATATGCTTCGTCAACGCCTCTTCTGCAATGAGTTCTAATAACAAGGATTCTACCATTTCACGGAGAGGGATAAAACACTCCTCGTAGGAATAATTTCTCAACAAAATTTGCCCTCTCGACAAAGAATGTTTCGCTGGGCGATACGCATGAATCTCTTTCATCGTGCACGTCTCACGTCCCCACGCATGGTCAATCAGCAACTCTGCATTGACACCAAACTCCTTGTACCATCTATCTTCTGGAACAGTTGTAATACCATGTAAATCCACTACACCATATTTGTGTAGTCGTCGAGCAATTCCTTTGCCAATTTGCCAAATATCTGTGATGGGCTGATGATACCATATCTTTTCTTTAAATAGCCCCTCATTAAGTACACCAATCCCTTTCGGTGCATGCTTTGCTAATACATCGAGAGCCACCTTCGCTAAAAATAAATTACTTCCTAACCCAACCGTGGCATGAATGTGAGTACGATCTAATACTTTATCTTTGAATAACAACGCCAAGTCATAATATGATTTCTTATATAAACGGCTGTAGGGAGTTACATCAATAAAATATTCATCAATAGAATACACATGTATATCTTCAGGTGCCACATATTCCAACAAGACTCCATAAATAGAGGCGGATACCTCCATATATCGTCGCATCCTAGGCCTTACTGCTATATATTCGATGGTAGATGGAATCTCGAATAATCGACATCGATTCTTTACCCCCAATGCCTTTAGTGCCGGAGAAATAGCAAGCGTAATAGCACCTAATCCACGAGATGCATCTGCCACTACCAGCGGTGTCGTGAAAGGATCCACCCCTAAATCTGCACACTCTACAGAGGCATAAAAACTCTTCAAATCTAAACACATATACACTGCCATACTACCCCTCCTCTATAGTAGTATAGTAGCATATTTGTTCTATATTTTCAATATATATGTTCGATACATTGTGTGCTATAACCCGATATCTATATTAGAAATAGATAAAGAAAACAGGTTGCCCATATGGACAACCTGTTGTAAGTTTGTGTGATACTATTTATTAAGTTTCAAATTATAAGAAACGGTTCAAGGAAGCAGTGCTTGCCAAGTGACGGTTAGTCATACCCATTTCTGCTGGAGTGCAACCCAATGCAAGACCAATTAATTGGCTCATGTGGATGATAGGCATATCACCATTCATTGGAACAGTTGCTTTCGCTTCTTTTTGGAACATATCTAATTGCATTTGGCAAAGTGGGCACGGTGTTACTACACAATCAGCACCTTCCTTTTGCGCATCCGCATTGATAGAACCAGTCATTTGCATTACAGAATCATGTGCAGGATATACTGCATGGAAACCACAGCAATCTAATTTACGAGAGAAATCGATTGGAGTAGCGCCTAACGCTGTGATCAAATCTGCCAAGCTTGTTGGGATTTGCATATCTTCGAAGCCCATTTCTTCTTCTGGACGAAGGATATGGCAACCATAATATTCAGCAACACGAAGGCCAGTCAATGGACGAACCACTTTTGCTTTCAAATTGTCTAAACCATATTCGCGGATAAGAACCCACAAGAAATGTGTTACTTCGCTAGTACCTTTGTAGTTCATACCAGCTTCGCCAAGAATGTTATTTACTTTTTGACGAGTTACTTCATGATCATCAAGCTCTTTTTTAGCTTCACGAAGCATTAATGTACAAGTGTTACAAACTGTAAGGATATCTAAGCCCTCTTTTTCAGCTAACGCAATATTACGAGCATTAGTAGAAAGAGTCAATAATGGATCGATATCTTGAACGTGGGACGCACCGCAGCAAGTCCAACCGTCTAATTCTTGAATTTCGATACCTAATTTTTTCGCTACTGCAACGGTTGCTAAGTAGTCTTCTTTAGATGCGCCTTCTAATACGCAACCAGGGAAAAATCCGTATTTCATTATTTTCCAGCCTCCTCTACTGCACGACCGATTGTACGAACACCTTCAATGCCATTTACTGGTTTATGAGGTACGATCAATTCGAATGGATTGATTTTGCCATGTTTCCATAAACGAAGAGCATATAAACCTTGTTTTGCGGAATCCAATAATCCGTCTGTTTTCAAGCTCATTGTTACTTCGTTTAGGCGACCAGTTTTTAACAAGTCTTGTTTGAATGCGATAGCATGGCGAGTACCTTTATTAGATAAGCCAGCTTCTGTCGCTACACGACGAAGGTTGGAAATATCTTTTTCTGGTTTCAAATGTTTTGGACAACGAGTGATACAGTTCATGCAATGCACGCATTTCCACAAGCCATGGTTGAACGCTGGTGTAGTATGCGCCATTGGAGATACATCACGGGAATCCATTACAAAACGATTAGCTTTTGTATATACATATGGATCTAGGAAGTCTTCACGGTTAGCAGACAATTTATTACATTCGGAAGCACAGCATCCGCAAAGGATACATTCTGTGTTCATAACGAATTTTTTGAAGTCTGCTGCTGTTTGACGAGTACCAGTTTTAGTAGTGAATTCTGGTTTTACGAAAATCCAAGGAGCTACTTCTTTCAAGCGGCTAACTTTTGCTTCCCAATCAACTACTAAGTCACGGATTACATCGAAGTTACCAATAGGTGCTACAGTGATTTCATCAGAACCAAAACGTTCTGTTACTTCATCAATTTTAGCTTCACAGCCAAGCATTGCTTGACCGTTAACTTTCACGGAGCAAGCGCCACATACCGCGGAACGACAAGCTGCTACGAAAGTCAATGTTGGATCGATTGTATCTTTAATTTTTTGTAAGCCCCAAAGGATAGTACGGTCTGCTTCGTAATCGAAAGTATAAGACTGTACATAAGCGCGGCCTTCATTAAAGCGGTGGATATGATAAGTAATTTGTCTCATCTTAGTACTTCCTTTCTTGTGGTTCGTATTTAGTGAACACTACA
>CAUSMY010000093.1:0-6368 GCA_963533015.1 uncultured Veillonella sp. | reverse complement strand
CTAAATTATTGTTTTATTTATAAAAGTATGAAAGGATTAAAATATGGGGAAGAGAAATAGATGGTCTATAACAAATGAACTTATAAGAAAATCTAGAGAAGCTATGATTGCGGCTGTTCAAACTTATAATAATCCTACTATAGTATTTAAGACAGAAACTTTCATTACACTTGCTATTATTTCGTGGACTTATTTATTTCATGCATATTATAGAAAGAAGGGGATAGACTATAGGTATTATAAGAAGTTAGGAAAAGTAAAACGATATGATAAAACAAAACATGGCGCTTACAAATATTGGGAACTAGAAAAATGTATAAATGATGATCAGAGTCCCTTAGATAAGGGTACAAAAGACAATTTATTATTTTTAATTGGTATTAGACATGAAATAGAACATCAGATGACAAATAAAATTGATGAATATTTAAGTGCCAAGATACATGCATGTGCTATAAACTTTGACTATTATATATCATTTTTATTTGGGAAAAAGTATGCTTTAAGTGATGAATTAGCGTTGACAATACAGTTTTCACCCTTAAAGCCACAACAAAGAGAAGAAATTACAGGGAATAATCATATAGTAACAAATGTAAAGAACTTTATTTCTGAATATGAGGATAATCTTTCACCGGATTCTCTTCAAAATTCTCGATATGCATATAGGGTATTGTTTGTACCTGTTAATGCAAAGCGTAAGGGTCAGGCTGATAAAGTAATTGAATTTGTTGACAGTAACTCTCCGTTAGCTGAAAATCTTGAAAAAAGCTATGCAGTATTAACCGAAACTGAGAAGAAAAAATATAGACCAGGTGAAATTGTATCAGAAATGAATAGTTTGGGATATACAAAATTTTCTATTCATAAGCATACAGAACTATGGAAAAGCAGAGGTGCACGTAATCAAAAGTATAACTATGGAGTTTGTATTTCGGGGACTTGGTATTGGTATCAATCGTGGTTTAATATTGTCAAAGAACATTGTGAGAAGAATAGAAATGCTTTGTGTGAGGATGTGAGATAATGTTAACATTATATAATGAAGCTGATTACGAAAATTCAATTATTGAATTGTTTCAAACTCATTTAGGCTATGAATATGTATATGGTCCTGATATTGAAAGAGATTTTTACTCACCTATATATGAAGGTGTTTTGATTGACTCGTTATATAGATTAAATCCAGGATTACCTAATGATGCTATTCTAGAAGCTATATGTAAGCTTAAAAATTTTGACAATGGTGAGCTAGTTCAAAAGAATGCAATATTTATGGATTACTTGCAAAATGGTATTCCTGTAAGATATTTTGTTGATGGTGAGGAAGTTTCCACTATCGTATATATTGTTGACTATACTAATCCTCAAAATAACTCTTTAATTGTAGCTAATCAATGGACTTTTATTGAAAATAGTAATAAAAGACCTGATGTTATTGTATTTTTGAATGGCTTGCCTATAGCGTTGATAGAGTTAAAATCGCCATCACGAGAAGAAACTGACGCATCGGAAGCATATCGTCAAATTCGTAATTATATGCAAGAAATCCCATCTATGTTTATCTATAATGCTATTTGTGTTATGAGTGATCATCTAATATCTAAAGCAGGTACTATAACATCAGGCGAAGACCGTTTTATGGAGTGGAAGACAAAAGATGGCAGTTACGAGAATACACAATATGCCCAGTTTGACACTTTTTTCGAAGGTATATTCCATAAAGACAGATTGCTAGATATTATTAAGAACTTTATTTGTTTCTCTAATGAAGGCTTACATAGTTTCAAAATTCTCGGCGGATATCATCAATATTTTGCAGTAAAAAAAGCAATCGAATCTACGAAGCGTGCGATTGCGACAGATGGAAAAGGTGGTGTATTCTGGCATACGCAAGGAAGTGGCAAGTCTCTTTCAATGGTGTTTTATGCACATTTATTGCAGGAGGCGTTGGATTGTCCGACTATTGTGGTGCTTACAGATAGGAATGACCTTGATGATCAATTGTATGGACAATTTGCTAAGTGTAAACAATTTTTGCGACAAGAACCAATACAAGCCGAAAGCCGTGAAAACTTGCAAAAATTGCTGGCAGGTAGGACTGCTAATGGTATTATTTTTACCACCATGCAAAAGTTTGAAGAATCTCATGAACCTTTATCGGAACGGCGTAATATCATAGTGATAGCAGATGAAGCGCATAGAGGTCAATATGGACTTGCTGAGAAGATTAAACTAACTACCAATGAAGAAGGTGAAGATGTTGCTAAACGAGTTGTTGGCACAGCCAGAATTATTCGTAACTCACTTCCTAATGCTACGTATATTGGATTTACTGGAACACCCATTTCAGTAAAAGATAGAAGCACTAGAGAGGTATTCGGAGAGTATATTGATATCTATGATATGACACAAGCTGTTGAGGATGGTGCAACTCGTCCTGTATATTATGAGAGTCGTGTTATAAAGCTTAATCTTGATGAAGAAGTTTTGAAAACAATTGATGATGAATATGATACGATGAGTCAGTATGCAGACCAAGAAGTGATTGAAAAGAGTAAACGCGACTCGGGGCATATGGAAGCTATTTTAGGGAATGAAAATACCATCAAATCTCTTGTAGATGATATTTTAGATCACTATGAAAACAATCGGGAACATTTGCTCACAGGCAAGGCGATGATTGTAGCTTATTCTAGGCCTATTGCTATGAAAATTTACAAACGAATACTAGAGTTGCGTCCAGAGTGGACTGAAAAAGTAGGAGTTGTTATGACTTCTGGAAATAATGACCCGGAGGAATGGCGTCAGATTATTGGGAATAAACAATATAAGGATGAATTGGCGAAAAAGTTTAAGGATAACAATAGCTCTATGAAAATTGCTATTGTAGTAGATATGTGGTTGACTGGATTTGATGTCCCTTCTCTAGCTACTATGTATGTGTATAAACCAATGTCAGGGCATAATCTTATGCAGGCAATTGCTCGTGTCAATCGAGTATTCCAAGATAAAGAGGGTGGACTTGTTGTTGACTATGTAGGTATTGCTACAGCTTTGAAAAAGGCTATGAACGATTATACTTCTAGGGATAAAAAGAATTATGGCAATACTGATGTAGCAAAAGTAGCATATCCTAAATTTTTGGAAAAACTGTCTGTTTGTCGCGATAAATTTCACAGATATGACTATAGTAAATTTATGAATGGCACAGATTTGGAACGTGCTAAGACCATTAGTGGTGCTGTCAACTTTATTATAGATAGAGAGAATATTGATGATAAAGATTCTTTTGTGAAAGAAGCACTTATGTTACATCAAGCTTTATCGCTTTGTTCATCCTTAGTCAATGAACATGATAGATTTGAAGCTGCATTTTTTGAAGCGGTTAGGGTATTAGTTCTTAGATTAACTAATCTTGGTGGAGATAAAAAAATATCCTTGCCAGAAATGAATGCAAGGATTAATGAATTATTAAAGCAAAGTATAAAAAGTGATGGCGTGATTCATTTATTCTCAGATATTAAGGAAGAGTTTTCTTTGTTTGATCCAAAGTTCTTGCAGGATGTTGCCAATATGAAAGAAAAAAATCTTGCAGTAGAACTATTAAAAAAATTGATTTCGGAGCAAGTTTCGGTGTATCGAAAAACAAATGTTGTTAAATCAGAAAAGTTTAGTGAGATTATGCATCGATCACTTAATGCATACCTGAATGGGATGCTCACTAATGAAGAAGTGATTGAAGAGATGTTAAAGTTAGCTAAACAGATTGCAGCAGCGCATGAAGAAGGGGAACAATTAGGGTTGACTCCTGATGAAGCGGCTTTCTATGATGCCTTAATAAAACCTCAAGCTATTAAAGACTTTTACACAAATGAAGCTCTTATTGCATTGACAAAAGAACTAGCAGATTCACTACGTAAAAATAAGACAGTAGATTGGCAAAAAAGGGAATCGGCAAGAGCAAAAATGCGCATGCTGATTAAAAAGTTGTTAAAAAAACATAGATATCCACCTGAAGGCATGGAAGATGCGGTACAAACTGTTATGACTCAGTGTGAATTGTGGACTGACAACTATGATTTTGAAACTGAATCAGTTGCTTTTGCTTATGCTACTTATGAGGATGACGTACGATTAGTTGCAGAAGAAAAAGGGAAATATAATAAATAATATTGCTACATTTTTTTTGAGAATAAAAGTAAATGATGTAAAGAATAGCGGTAGATATGTAAATAGATACCGCTATTCTTTTGGCTTTTGTAATAATCTATCAAAATCAGAAACTATTTTTTGCGTACGATTAAATTCTTTATACTCAGTAACAGCTTTTTTATCAGCTTGTAGTTTTGAAATGTGTCCTATGTAGCCCAAATACGGAATTGGGTAGCCTCTTTGGAGTTAACACGGTAGCCAACAGCGATGATGGCATCGAGATTATATAGTTTTACTGTTGAACTTTGAGTTTTGTTAGCTAAAGCTCCATGTTGAGTGGTTATTGCAATTTCTGCAATAACCACTGATTCATTTAATTCATTTGATTCAAAAATATTTTTTAAATGACGACTTATAGAAGATAAAGATACTCCAAATAATGCTGCCATATCTTTTTGTGTCATCCAAAATGTTTCGTCTTTGAATAGAACATTAGTAGAAATATTTTCTTGTCCTGATTGGTAGATAATCACATCACCATGTAAAGTAGAAACTGAGGAAATACTTCATTGCATTTTCTCCTCATTAGTCCTATAATACATTGTGTCGTATTTAATTAGTATATAAGTACGAACTAGGTGGACGATGATGAAGGAGTTGAATGTCATGAGACCTGAACATACATTGCCAAGCTATAGCTTTGGCGGTCATGAAATTTTTGATGCCATAGGAGCCCATACAAAACGAATTGGTACAAAAGCAGTGATTATCGGTGGAGATACAGCGTTGTCTGTGGCGCTACCAATATTACAGCCAGCCTTAGATCGTGATGGTATTGAAGTGTTAGAGATCATTTATTTTGGCGGTGAATGCGCCTTTGAAGTAGCGAAGGAGATTGCTAATAAAGAGTCGGCTAAGCAAGCAGATTTTCTAATTGGTGTTGGTGGCGGTAAAGCCTTGGATACGACAAAATTAACTAGTATTGAGTTAGGAGATGTTCCCGTAGTTACGGTGCCAACCATTGCGGCTACTTGTGCGGCAACATCAGAGGCCATTGCGGTCTATCATTTGGACCATACCTTTGCAGATGTGGCCTTTATGAAACGCCCTGCAGTACATACTTTCATCGATGCAGATATATTAGTGAAAGCCCCAAGTCGTTATTTCTGGGCTGGCATGGGTGATACGATTGCAAAACATTATGAAACACATATGGCCACACGTGGATGTGATCTTTCCTATAATGTACAAGTAGGCCTATCCTTGTCTAAGATGTGTGCAGACCCTATCTTTGCCCACGGTCGTGAAGCGCTGACTGCCAATGAACAAGGTGAGCGCAATCGTGTATTTGATGAAATTGTGATGGCTGTTATCTTGACGACTGGCATAGTATCTGGATGTATGCCAGGAGATTTTAACAGTACCATTGCTCATGCTGTTTGCTATGGATGTGCGGAAGATCCAAAAACGGAAGAAGAACATTTACATGGTGAAATGGTGGCCTACGGATTATTGATTCTGTTTGCTGCAGATCAGCAATGGGATCAATTAGAACGTTGGTTGCCTGTGTATCGCAGTATCGGTTGGCCAACGAAGCTTTCAGAATTGGGACTGACCACAGATGACATTCCGATGATTGTGAAAAAAGCAGCTTCTGTGCGAGATGTGGTAGTTTGTCCATACGTAGTGACAGAAGATATGTTGACCGAGGCTATTTTGAAAGTAGAAGCACATAACTAATTTGTATGGTTCTAGGTTTCATAATATCCAGTAGTAAACTAATCTGAATGGACATAGTTCATATATCAGTCATCAAGAGGAATCTTTAGTAGAAAGCGGTATCTGTTGGTAGAATGTTTTAAATTCATAGGATTAGCGGCTACTATAGTTAGATATATGGAACGAGATAGACAGTTTGTAGATGATGGGGATACTAAGTGCTAACAATGAGAAGACAGGAGTGGTGGTCGGCTATGGAACGAATAGTATGGAACGACATAGATTTTGTAAAGGTAGGAAATGCTACGGACAACATAGGGAAAACGGGCTTGACCGTGTTGCGCTTTCCTTATGGTGCAACGGGTGGGATTCACATTAGCGGTGGCGGCCCTGCTGCCCGTGAAAGTGGTGTGCTAGATCCTGCGACGGCGCCCACTCCTGTGAATGCTTTGGTACTAGGTGGTGGATCTGCCTTTGGGTTAGGGGCTAGCGAT
>CAUSMY010000092.1:0-6427 GCA_963533015.1 uncultured Veillonella sp. | reverse complement strand
CAATTTAGCATGAGTGAAGCAGAGTACTTAGAATATAAAAAAGCACATCGTTCTGTAGATGGCGAAGTAGAATTGAAATTGTCCAATGGTGAAATCTATGGTACTTACGATGACAATCACAAAATTGTAAGCACCATAAAAGGTCATATCGTAGAAGCTGCGAAAAACTTGGATAATGGTACAGGTCAATTAATTTTGAAAGCGGCATTCCCGAATCCAAATCATATGTTATTGCCTAATATGTATGCTTCTGTTATCACGAGTGGTGAAAAAATTGAAGGTGCTATGTTAATTCCATCTCGTGCGTTATTACAAGTACTAGATAAAACATTTGTCATGGTTATTCGTGATGGTAAAGTTGAACAAGTACCAGTAAAAACAAGTGGTACAAGTGGTAAATATACAATCATTCGCCCTTCCAAAGATGGAAATGGTTTAAAAGTGGGCGATGAAATCGTTGTAGATGGCTTGACTAAAGCGAAAAATGGAGCAGAAGTAAAATCTACTTTATTGACTAAAGAAGATATTGAGAAAGGTAATTAGGGTGATACTGTGTCAAAATTCTTTATTAATCGCCCTATCTTTGCCATTGTAATCTCAATTATTATTACATTGCTAGGGTTGATTTCCTTATCGAAACTGCCTATCGATAGATACCCTCAAATTTCTCCTCCTCAAGTACAGGTACGTACTGCCTATATGGGGGCCAATGCTGAGGTAGTAAGTGAATCGGTAGCAGCAGTCATCGAAAAACAAATTGTAGGCGTACAAAATATGGATTATATGAAATCCACAAGTACTGGCGATGGTTCTTATAACTTAACTGTACAATTTGAACAAGGCACTGATGCTGATATGGACACAGTCAATGTGCAAAACCGTGTAGCTCGCGCCTTAGCATCCTTACCAGCAGAAGTACAGACCGTAGGGGTTACAACTACGAAATCATCTGGTGATATGGCCATGGTATTCTCCTTGGTATCTCCAAATGGTAGTTATGATAGAACTTTCTTGAAAAACTATGCTACAAACTATATGATGGATGCGATCCAATCTGTCAATGGCGTTGGTAATGTACAAGAGTTCGGTGCTGACTATGCCATGCGTATTTGGTTAGATCCAACAAAGATGTCAAAGTATGGGGTCACAGTAGGGGATGTCAGCAATGCTATCCGTACTCAAAATAAGCAAGCGGCAGCAGGTGCTTTAGGATCTGATCCAATCGACAAAGATCAAGCTTTCAACACATCTGTAAAAGTACAAGGCCGTTTGGCTGAAATTTCAGAATTTGAAAATATCGTAATTAAAAAAGATAAAAAGAATAATTTATTACATCGGAAAGATGTGGCTCGTGTTGAATTAGGGGCACAAAATTATTCTGTAGAAGCTACAAGCTTCTCAAAAGAAACGGGCAATGATAAACCAGTAGCTGTATTTGCTGTTTCTTTAACGAATGATGCGAATGCATTAGAAACAATCAATGCTGTAAAAGAGGTAATTAAACAGCAAGAAGAATCATTCCCACCAGATATGCAGGCGAAAATTATCGTAGATAATACGAAATTTGTTAAGGCTTCCATGAAAGAAGTGGTGAAAACATTTATAGAAGCTCTAATTCTTGTGGCGATTATCGTGTATTTATTCCTGCAAACATGGCAATCTACAGTAATACCTATGATTGCAGTACCTGTATCCTTGATTGGTACATTTGCAGCCTTCCAGGTGATGGGTTTTACTATTAATACACTAACCTTGCTGGCTATGGTACTAGCTATCGGCCTCGTTGTAGATGATGCGATTGTCGTAATTGAAGCCGTAGAATATGAAATGCGTTACAATGGGTTGAAACCAAAAGCGGCTACCGTAGCAGCCATGGAAAAAGTACAAGGACCTGTTATTGGTATTGCCTTCGTATTGATTTCTGTATTCGTACCTGTTGCTTTTATGGGTGGTCTAACTGGTGTATTGTATAAGCAGTTTGCTTTAACAGTGGCTATCTCAGTCATTATCTCCGCTTTTGTGGCGTTGACGTTGACTCCAGCCTTGTGCGGAATTATGTTAAAACCACATGTGCAGAAACCTAGTACTAATATAGTAGGACGATTTTTAGAGTGGTTTAATGGTTTCTTAGATCGAAGAGTCGATCAATATGGTATCTTATTAGCACGGTGGGCGAATCGCTTGTGGGCTACTTGGTTAGCATTAGCGGTATTCTTAGTGGCTACTTTTGGAATGATGCGTATGGTTCCGAGCGGATTCGTGCCAGCTGAGGACAGCGGTTACTTCATGGTTGCTGTTTCATTACCTCCAGGTGCTACGTCTAGCCGTACGAAAGAAGTATTAACTGATTTAGGACATTTCCTGAATGAAGACAAGGATATGGATGGTACTATTACTGTACCAGGTTTCGATATTTTGGCTGGGGCGGCACAAACTAGTGGCGGTGTTATCTTTACATCCTTAACTGATTGGGGCGATAGAACACAACCAGATCAACAACTTGGCTTGAAGATTCGCAATACTTTCATGCATGGTTCTAAAGATCCACGGGCCACTATCATTCCGTTGAATCCACCATCTATTCCAGGTCTTGGTAATACAGGTGGTTTCTCCATGTACCTTATCAATAAAGCGGGCCACACTACTGAACAAATGAATGCGGTTGTAGAACAATTCCTAGCAGAGGCTAGAAAACGTCCTGAGTTCCGCAGTATTTATACGACTTTCAATACATCTACACCGTCTTATAATTTTGATGTGAATCGTGATAGAGTGGCTCGTGATGGCGTAGCGGTGACAGATATTTATACAGCCTTACAAGGCTATTATGGTGGCATGCAGTTAAATGACTTTACTAAGTTTGGTAAAAACTATAAAGTTATGTTACAAGCGGACAATCAATTCCGTACAGATCCTAGCATGAACCATCTGTTGACAGTACGTAATGCAGCAGGTCAAATGGTACCGGTAGATACCTATATTACACCACAAAAAACAACATCTGCCTTCGTGGTGACGCGGTATAATAACTTCCCAGCTGTGAGCATCGGTGGTAATGCAGCGCAAGGTGTTAGCTCTGGTGATGCTATCAAAGCATTAGAAGCAGTGGCGAAAGATACATTGCCACAAGGATACTCCTATGACTGGGGTGGACAAACTCGTGAGGAAATCAAAGCAGGATCCCAAGTAGTGATTATCTTTGGATTCGGTATCGTCTTTGTATTCCTTGTATTGGCTGCTTTATATGAATCTTGGAAAGTACCATTTGCGGTATTATTATCTGTTCCAACAGGTATCTTTGGTGCCGTTCTTGGTCCATGGTTATTCAATATGATTGGTGCCATGATGAAATCTACACATTTCTTTGCCTTGGATATTTACTTCCAAATCGGCTTGCTTACATTAGTGGGCTTGGCAGCGAAGAACGCCATCTTGATCATTGAATATGCTAAGATTCGTGTGGATGAACAAGGTATGAACTATGTAGATGCCGCTATTGAAGCAGCGAAGATTCGGTTACGTCCGATCTTGATGACGTCCTTAGCATTTATCATTGGATGTTTGCCGTTGATGTTGGCAAGTGGTGCTGGTGCTGGTGCCCGTGCATCCTTGGGTGTAACAGTAGTATTTGGTATGATTACAGCTACATTCTTTGGGGTGGCAATCATTCCTATGCTGTTCATTATTATGGAAAAAATGGGATTTAAACGTCACTAATTAGGCTGTGCAGCCTTGTGACGGTTGTGATTAGATAAAGGGAAGAGCACGACATATTCCTACGCAAACTGATACAGTGGTTAGGTTTGCTCCGGAATATGTCGTGCTCTTCTTGTGTTTGTGTTATTTGGTCAGTAAGGGCGCCACAAAGGCTGCTACGTCTAACTGCGTTCCTTACTTGTAGATATTTTTCGTTTCTTTAACTAGAAATGAAAAAGCCTAACGTAAATGATAAGTGTTGGTAGCACTTATACACGTTAGGCTTATCATCTTTTGAGATTCTGAGATGAGCCTAACGCCTGCACACGTTGATGGCTCTTCTTTTTTATATGTCAAGTATACCATGCTTTGTGGGAAAATACTACTTGTTTCGCTATGGATTGTTTGGCGGTTGTGAGTAATAAAGCAAAGAGCACGACATATTCCTACCCGCACTGATTCAGTGGTTAGGTTTGTTGAGAGAGCACCGTTATCTTATGGTATGTAAATAGAATAAATAATCATGATGTCAATCTAATAAAATTATTCAATTCGTTTAAAATGGGGGGGGTACAGGATAAAACATTGAAATATATGAATAATTTAGTATTGCATAAGTTAGATGGTATACATTATAATAGACATATATTTAAAGGTATAGATATGCAAACTAAACGGGTATGTGCTATAGGAAGTGGCTCATGCCATATTGGTGTTATAGTAGTTTGGGAATTTTAAAATCGTTAGATATTTAAACTCTATAATATAGATAGTTGATGTAGCAACACATTTATTACGATGATTTGATACGTATCTATAAGGTATGAAAGGTATTGGATTGTATCCGTCATAATGGCAATGTGTTATAGTAAGAAGAAAGGAATAGAATGTATGAACGATAAAATTTCAAAAAAACGTAAAAAATACGGCATTGCATTGTTGGCTGCAACGGCAGCGACAGTAGCGACGTCATTTTCTCCTAGTGCACCATGGGTTATGGCTAGTAAAGGTGCTAGTGATGGGGAGTATATGCCAGATAACTTTAACCCTCCAGAATATACTGAAGTACCCTATGATCCAAATGCGAATAAAATAGAGATTCCTTTTTATCATGTGGAAGCAGGTAATAATGTAAGTGTTACAACGAATACTTTTAAAGCAAATGATTATAACGGAAACGTAGAAGCTACATTTAACAATTTCGTCGTAAAAGCTAATGATACTGTTATAGCGGATAGTGGCGACATTGTTGTTGATAAAGATGAGAGTGAACATTCTGAAGAAGGTGGAGACATCGGTGTCACTCGTAAGTATAAATTAAAATTAAGTGACTCTTTAAAAGAGGAACTTAAAAATGCTGCCGGTGGTGGCGGTGGAGCGGCTCCATCTAAACTTGAGAAAGGCTCGAATACAACTGTTGAGGGCGATGGTACAGAGGATAATAAATATAAAGTAAACATAAACCCAGAGTTAACAGGCATTACGTCTATTACTGGTGATAATGGATTAACTTTCACTGGTGCTGGTACTGCAGTAACGATCAATGGCAATGGTGTTAATGTAGGTGGAGCTAAGGTGACTAACTTAGCAGATGCTGCATTAACAAATAGTTCTACTGATGCTGTAACAGGTAAACAATTACATACAACGAATGAAAAAGTTGAAGGTAAGTTAGACAAAACAGCAGAACGTCATATTAAACCACAGGCATATACTGTTCAGGATGGAACGGTTACATTAACATATGTAGATGGTGACGGTAAGGACGTAGCAGGAAAAGCAACAATTACTGGTTTAAATGCTGTTAAATCTATTACATCTGGTGATGAGAGCAAATTAACTGTTGCTAACAATAATGGTGCTATTACAGTTACACCTGTAGTGGCTGCTGATGTTACAGCTACTGGAGATGCAAACAAACTTGCAACAGCAGGTGTAGTTAATACGGCAATCAATAATGCAACAAGTCCATTGGCAGATAAAAACTTATCCAACATCACAAACGATGGTAAAAAAGTGATTACTGGCTTAGGCACAGAAGTTCTACAGGGTGATGGTGTTACAGTTACTCCAAATACAGATGCAACAACAGGCAAGAAAACATACACCATCTCTGCGCTAAAACCGAAATTTGCAGCTGGTACAAATACAACTCTTGAAGGTGATGGTACAACTACCCCTTACAAATATAACGTAAACCCAGCGTTAACAGGTATTACGTCGATTACAGGTGATACTGGACTAACATTCACTGGTGCGGGTACTGCGGTAACGATCAATGGCAATGGTGTTAATGTAGGTGGAGCTAAAGTAACTAACCTAGCAGATGCTGCATTAACAGATAGTTCTAGTGATGCTGTAACAGGTAAACAATTACATACAACGAATGAAAAAGTTGAAGGTAAGTTAGATAAAACAGCAGAACGTCATATTAAACCACAGTCATATTCTGTAGAGAATGGAACGGTTACATTAAAATATGTAGATGCTACTGGTAAAGAAACAACTGAAACAGCAACAATTAATGGCTTAAATCCTGTTAAATCTGTTGCTTCTGGTGATGCGAATACATTAACTGTTGCGAATAATAATGGCGATATTACAATCACACCTGTAGTGGCTACTGATATTACAAAAGCTGATGATGCAAACAAACTTGCAACAGCAGGTGTAGTCAATACGGCAATCAATAATGCAACAAGTCCATTGGCAGATAAAAACTTATCCAACA
>CAUSMY010000091.1:0-6471 GCA_963533015.1 uncultured Veillonella sp. | reverse complement strand
AAAATAGGGACGTCTGTAACAAAAGTGTTAGAAATCACGATTGCTGAGAGTGACTCTCAAAAAAAATGGGAGAGTAAGATGCTTTAGTTCTGCTGTAGCAGCATGTGTGTTGGCATTAACAGTAGGCACCATTGCACTGATGACACCAGCTACAGTGGGTGCGGCTGGGCAAGTATTAGGCGGTCTTAATCCAGGTAATGAAGCAACTGGTGATGGTAGTGTTGTTGTCAGTGGTGGAGACACTGGGGCAGTTAATAAGGCTGAAGGAAAAAATAGTGCTGTTCTTGGTGGGACTAATAATGCGGCGGAAGGCGATTTCACGACTGTTGTTGGTGGTTTTAAAAATACGGTTCATGAAGAAATCCATAATGGTTCTATCTTAGGTGGACATAAAAATCAGATTGAGGCAGTGCCTAAATTTAAGTTATATGGTCATTATGCTACGATTAGTGGAGGAGAAGATAATATTGCTTATGGTGAATCCTCCTCTATTTCTGGTGGTACTCAGCATGGTACCTATGGAAAATATAGTTCGATTGCTGGTGGCCGTGGTAACAATGCCGGTGGTGAGATTGGTTCTGTTATGGGAGGCTCGATTAATAATGCAGATGGATTTGGAAGTACTCTTGTTGGTGGTTTAGGTAATACGGGTGCTGGTATGTGGTCCACTGTATTTGGTGGTAGTAAAAATGAGTCTGTTGGTGTGGGTGCAGCCGTACTAGGCGGTGGAGGCCGTGAATTTACCGGTACTAGGTATTTGACACATAAAAATGTGGCAAATGGTGAATATGCAACTATTGCTGGTGCTCGTGATGCGATGACCTTAGGTAATGGTAGTACTATTGTAGGTGGGACTAAGGGATTAACTCTTGGGGTAGCTTCTACATCAATTGGCGGTGGATATACTGGTGCTAAGGCTGAAAGTAGTGTAGCAATTGGGCACAAAGCAGGATCGTTGGTTAAATATGGTACAGCAGTAGGGCATGAAAGTGTGGCTACAATAGAAGGTACAATTGCTTTTGGTCATGATGCGGGTGATGTATCTGGTTACACTGTTAAATATCCAGATAAAGAAGTGACTACACATTTAGGTGCAAAAAAAACGGTACCAGATTATGAAAAAACTCCGACCATTACAGAAACGAAATATACAGAAGCTAAATACAATCGTTTAGTAAAAGTAGCAGATGGTGTAGATGCGCATGATGTGGCTACTGTAGGACAATTGCATAGTGCAGGAACTATATTACAAACAACAGTGAATCAAGCGACAGCATCTAGCTATGCCTTAGCTGGTTTACATCCAAATTTCTCTGAAGGAGAAACAGGGTTAGGCTTAGCAGTAGGATATGGTCATTATAAAGGCAAAACTGCAGCAGCATTAGGTGCGTTCTACAGACCAAATGAAAACATTCAGTTTAATCTTGGTACCGTTTTTGGCAGTGGCAATCAAGGATTTAATGGTGGCTTTAGCATCAAAGTAGGGCCTGAGTCTAAGAAAACAACAGATGCTTCCACAGAAGCTCGCATTGCGCAATTGGAACAACGGATTCTAGAATTAGAACAAGGTAGACGATAATTGTCATATTCTAGGTATGTATTGGCTTATGGGTATAAGGTCTAATCCATCCTATACTCTTCACATACTTTTTAATGGGATGAGGAAAGGGAAAGAGCCTTTACGTATAAGATGATAAACTATAAATAAAATAATGGTACTTATATGAGAGCTGTATCTTAGGATATGGCTCTTATTTTGTGTACTATAAGTAGGTCTACTCGTAATAATAGAATTGCATAGATGCGTATGTAGATACATTTAGATAGGAGAGAATGATATAGTAGCACTAGGAAAAATGAAAATGCCCTTGTTGGATAGCTTTCACTATACAACAAAGGCATGTTACATAATCACTTATTTTGTTTATCTAAAGAATCGTCCTACTACAGGCAATCTAGCACCATCGTTTTTGTTAAGGCCTTTCAATAGAATCATGATGATGACATAGATACAAGTACCTATGATAGCTGTGATCATGATGTTAAAGAAGGTTGGGATGGAACCATGCAATAGTGGGTAGAAATAATACATACCCACCCCCATAATGGCTGCGGAGACGATATTTTTCCCTAGTAAGATAAGGTCTATGAAGTATCCTGTGTGTCGATGGATCCAAATAAGGTTGAGTAGAGCTGCAAACCCAATATCGGCTACTGTTGCATAGGCAGCGCCACCGATGCCAAGTGCGGGGATGGCTGTTAGCTCCCAGTTTAGGATGACTTTCACAATGGCGGCAATTCCCATATTAATAACTGGAATGCGAGGTTTTCCTAAGCCTTGCAAAATACCAGTTGTCACTTGATGTAAGCCGAGGAAGAAAATAGCCCAGGCTAAAATCTGTGTAGCTTCTGCGGCACGTGGTGCGTTATAAATAGTAGACACTACAGGTTCCGCTAAGATGTACAACATCACAGAAAATGGAATAGTTGCCACAAACGTCAATCGCATAGAGCCAGCTGTACGATAGTATACTTGTTTTATATCTTTAATGGAAACTGCATTGGATATGGCAGGTACAATACTTGTGGCGATGGCCGCTGTAATAATCGTTGCCAAGTTGATAAGAGGTACGGCCATACCAGATAGATATCCGTATAGCTCTGTGGCTTCACGAAGTGGATAGCCGATATCAATCAATCGTCTTGGAATGATCGCTACGTCTAGCATGGCTACAATTGGTAACATCATACTCGCTAAGGCGATGGGAATGGATAAGTTAATCAATCGTTTAATGATGGATTTTGAACTTTCCCGTGGAGTAGAGCCCGTCATGGGCTCTTCTAGTTGTTTTGGCAATCGGTAGTAATAATATACTAGTACTACAAGAGCACCTACTGCGCCAGCACCAGCTCCTAAGCTAGCACCACCGGCTGCGACATCCAATCCATAAGGTAATAGGATATAGGCAGCGCCTAACATGACTACAACACGCAATAGTTGTTCTACGATTTGGCTGATAGCGGTAGGTGTCATCATTTGCCAACCTTGTAAGTAGCCTCGATAACAAGAAATTAATGTGACAAAGAATACAGCAGGAGCCAAGGCAATCAGTGAATAGTAGGCTCTAGGATCTGTGATAAAGTTAATGTCGATTAGCCATTGAGCAGATCCAAAGACTAAGATACTAAAGAGTAGTCCTAAGACAAATAACATTTTGAAAGAAATAGAGAATACTTTCTTTGCTCCTAATAAATCATGTTTGGCTAGTTTTTCTGCTGTCATAATTGAAATGGCGATGGGAATTCCTGCACTAGATAGCTGCAAGGCCAATAAGTAAGCGGGAAATGCCATTTGGTAAATACCGATACCTTCACCACTGAGGACGCGAGATAAGAAAATCCAGTTTAAGCTACCAATAGCTTTCACAACAAATCCGGCAATCGTCAAGATGAGGGTACCTTGTAAAAATCGGTTAACCATGATATCTCCTATATTGAAAGATTCAAATTGAATCTGAAAGACTTATTTTTAATTGTACCATAGAATACGAGTATTCTCAATTAATATGAGTTAGATTTTGGTTGAATCGCTCCATTAGATACGGTATAATAACGGTATGATAGTCATTAATGATATGTATAATAGATATGACAAGGAGGCCAATTATGCCATTAGTATCTACAAAAGAGATGTTTGAAAAAGCCTATGCAGGTGGATATGCTATTGGGGCATTCAATGTGAATGACATGGAAATTATCCAAGGGATTGTGGATGCGGCAAAAGTGGAGCAAGCTCCATTGATTTTGCAAGTGTCTGCAGGGGCTCGTAAATATGCGAAACCAGTATATTTGACTAAGTTGGTAGAAGCGGCATTGTTGGATACAGATTTGCCAATTGCTTTACATTTAGACCATGGTGATGATTTCGAAATTTGTAAAGATTGCATCGACAGCGGTTTTACATCTGTTATGATTGATGGATCTAAACATCCTTTTGAAAAAAATGTTGAGTTAACTGCCCGTGTTGTAGAATATGCACATAAACATGGCGTTGTAGTAGAAGGTGAGTTAGGTCGTCTAGCTGGCGTAGAAGATGATGTTAACGTAAGCGAAAAAGATGCATTATTTACAGATCCAGATGAAGCGGCTGAGTTCGTTCGATTAACAGGTGTAGACTCCCTAGCCATCGCGATTGGTACAAGTCATGGGGCTTACAAATTTAAAGGTACTCCATACTTAGATTTTGAAAGATTACAACGAGTAGGTGAATTGTTACCTAATTTCCCTATCGTATTACATGGAGCGTCTTCTGTACCGCAAGCATTCGTTGAAAAATGTAATTCTTTTGGTGGTGCTATTCCAGGCGCACAAGGCGTACCAGAAGAGATGCTTCGCAAAGCGGCTACAATGGCAGTTTGTAAAATCAATATTGACACAGATTTACGATTAGCGATGACAGCAAGTATCCGTGAAGTGTTGGTAAATAATCCAGCTGAATTTGACCCACGTAAATACTTGGGACCTGGTCGTGAAGCGATTCAAGCAATGGTACAGCATAAAATTAAAAATGTGTTAGGTTGCAGCAATAAGATCTAATTCATAAGATACTAAAACTGACACCCTCTCAAAAGAGAAGGTGTCAGTTTTTTTATGTGCAGTGTGTTTAGTTTTATTTATACTTTATTTCGGTATTTGATTAAAATACTCTGGTAGCGGTGCCTCTAACGTAATCCACTGGTTCGTCATAGGATGCAGAAAGGAAAGTGTCGATGCATGTAAGCACTGTTGGGATTGCCAAGTTAAGGATCCACTATATAGGTCGTCCCCCGCTAAGGGGTATCCTAGCGTGCTGAGATGCACACGAATTTGATGAGTGCGTCCAGTATGTAAATAGCAACGTACATGGGTATGATGGGAATATCGCTCTATAACTGTTATATCAGTATGTGCAGGTTGACCATCGCAAGAGGCACAACGTTCAATAATACTGCCTTCTCTGCGAGAGATAGGATAGTGTATAGATAGTGCATCTGAGGGAATGACCCCATCAGTGATAGCGTCATAGACTTTTTGAATAGGCTCTTTTTGTTTTGTAAAAGCATGTTGAACAAGGGCGTTTTTAGCGATGATAACAAGACCTGATGTGTCTTTGTCCAATCGATGAATGGGATGAAAGCTTGCTTGCGGATTTGTATGCTGAAAGTAATGCAAGACACCGTTGGCGAGAGTAGATAATCTTTCAGTAGAGGTGGGATGCATCAAAAGTCCAGCAGGTTTATTAAGCACCAAGATATGGGAGTCCTCATACATGATGGAAAGATTCATAGGTGTAGGATCTATGTGGGAGTCTTTGTCTAAATAGACAAGAACTGTATCGCCAGGTTGCAACAAAGCATCCCAAGTGGCAGGAACATTGTTGATAGAAAAACGACCTTCCCGTCGAAGACGACGACGCATGGCTTGTGATACTTTTTGTTCTCGTATAGCTTGATTCATGGAACAAGGTGAATGATTTAGGGACAGTGTAAATTGTAATAGTGGATTCATATAACTCCTAACTAGGAACGTAATGCAGTGAGTAGGCGTATCTGTGTATAGATTAAGAATGCATGGTATAATAATTATGTTTAGTATATCATAAGAACAGGATATCTTATATGGTTTGATATATGAGGATGATAAGCTGATGAAAGATGTAATAGATAGCGCTGTTGAAAAGAAACGAATGGATGAATTAAAGACAGTAAAATGCATGATCGAAATATATTGCAGGGGCAATCATAACACAAAAAAAGGAGAACTTTGCCAAGAATGTCAGGACGTAATGACCTATGCAGAAGCTAGGGTGCAGCATTGTCCACATATGGAACATAAAACGTTTTGTGCTATGTGTAAAACACATTGCTACGTACCTACCTATCGAGAAAAAATTCGTCAAGTTATGCGATATAGTGGACCTAGAATGTTGTGGAGAAATCCGATTATGACCATCCGTCATTTGCTATTAGGATGGGGCATGTTAAAGTAGGCAGAGTGCTTGTTTTATGATATAGTTAAAGATGAAAAAATATGCGTACAAGTATACTTTGGAGGGCTTATGTTTTGTAAACAGTGTGGAGCAAAAGTAGAGGTTAAAGAAGCCGCTTTCTGTCAAGAGTGTGGCACGCCTATTGATACACAAAAGAATGAAAATACATTAGAGAGTTTGAGTAAACATATAGAGTATAAAAATGATGAACGTATCAAGGGATTGAAGTCCCGTTTATCAACAGACGGTTTATTAGCAAAGGCTGATATTGGGGAGAAAGAGAAACAAAACTTGAATATAGAGCGTGTGAAGGAGGGGGTATCTCGGGACGTTTCTAATACAGATGTTCCTAGAGGGTTGCATGTTAGTGTACCGCCCGAAGAAATTGTGGAAGTGATTGTTGAGAAAAAAGAAAAAGGGTCTCGTAGTGTACTTTTTATTGT
>CAUSMY010000090.1:0-6494 GCA_963533015.1 uncultured Veillonella sp. | reverse complement strand
ACCTTAATTTTGTTAGTGTGTTTGGGAGGATGTGGTGGAGATCCTGCTGATGTACCGATTGATGGAACATACAAAATTCATTATACCAATCCTAAGGATCACAAAGAAGTAAATATAGCATTAGAAGTAAAGCATAAAAAAGATAATATTTATGATATTAACTTTTATAGTCTTGATGATAAAGATACTGACTTTAGCAGAGCTTATGGTATTAAAGATACTGCTGTTTGGGATGAAGAAAATAGAACTTTAAACTATGGTGGGGTTCCTTTATTGGTATTTTCCTGGAGTGAATATAATATTTTTAATCGTGCGCCACTTAGATGGATATTTAGTGTAGAGGCGTCTACTATGATGCAAGGTGAACGAGTAAAAGCGTATAAATAAAGGCAAAAGATATTGCTAAGTGTTAATAGAAATTAAGGGGATAGACAATGTATGCAGATATTTCAATTCATAGTTCTACATTAGAGGTTATGATGCGTTTTCAGGACGGAAGAATCTACAAAGAGGTGCCTATAACAAATACGATTACTTATTTGCTGTTCTTTATAGAATATTATGAAGATGTTGATTTTGCCAGTGTTAAAAATGATGAGGAAGAAACACAACATTTTGTCAGAGAGTTTGAAGATGGAGTCAAGGATTTTCTTCAATTAGATAATTTTCTGACAAACGAAGGCGTTTACCCTAAGAATCATTTGATGGAAACTATGGTTGTAAGTGGTATAGGTTTAATCACTATGGGGGTGTTGTTAGGTAGGCGATATGAAATAAGCCAGATAGCAAGAGTTTTGAATAACAACTTTAAATATGCTACGGAGGAAGATAGAGAAGAATGGGAACCTAAGTATTTAGAGCTTTGTGATATAGTCATGAAAACAATAGATAATGCGGATAATAAAAGATCTGAATTAGAATTAAAAGAAAAAATGACTAAATATGTTAAATGGGCAATAATTGCAATTATAATCTGGTATGTCCTATTTTAGAGTTTAAGTATTTCAGCTATAAATATAATAGTGTAAGTGACTGATAATAAGTCTTTCTTAGATATATTAATCAGTCACTTTTTATATGCAATTTAAGATGCAAGATAAGTGGACACGAATGGGATGTCTTTTATAAAGAGATAATTACTTATAAATGTTGACGGGGGGGGGACATTTTGTATAATCATTAATAAAAGTAG
Organism: uncultured Veillonella sp.; assembly: GCA_963533015.1. Lineage (GTDB taxonomy): Bacteria > Bacillota > Negativicutes > Veillonellales > Veillonellaceae > F0422. The sequence continues at coordinate 5,302 of CAUSMY010000090.1, read as the reverse complement.
ACCTTAATAGTTATTTGTGTATTAGGGGATAGAATTGTTAATAAGGAGGAAAACGATGGGTGGATTTTTAATGTTAGCAGCATTTGTGTGGTTTGTAGTGGGGCTATTTATTCCTAGAAAAGTAGCACCATTTTTTACAACTAAGCCTAGATTAAAGATTTTGGGAACTTCGTTCGTGATTGTGTGTGTTGGACTGTGGCTTTCTGGAGGAACGCAAGATGCAAAGCCTAAAGAAACAAAGTCGGATACTACACATAAAATAGGCGAAGTAGTAAAGACAAAAGAGCTTGAATTTACAGTATTAAACAGAGAGATTATGCCACAATGGGTGGATGAAGACGGAGTTGAACACCAAAAACCACAAGGTGTATATGTAGTTGTTACATTAAAGTATAAAAATATTAGTAATAACCCAGTAAAACTAGAGGGTGATGAAATAGGGATGGTCTTAGGTAATAATTCTTATGCATACTCTTACCGAATTGAACATGCTAATCAAGATTATTTAGATATGGTTAACCCTGGTGTAGAACATACAAAAAAACTATATTTTGATGTACCGCAAGATGTAGCTAATAGTAAAGGGTTAGCATTTATAGTTGTAGGAAGTGCATTGCATCGTACAAAAGATCAATTTATTTCTTTAAATCCATAATTGAAAGAAAAGGATAACCGATATGGGAACATATAAATGTATTTCCTGTGAAGCATCAATTGTAGCTGACTTTGATAAACAGTTGAAGAAAGGTATGATGAAGAAATCTGAAAAATACCTTTGCCCTATATGCTTCAAAAGTAGAAATCTAATTAATATGGAAATTAAAGATTTAGAGTATGAGGAATTGCTTTCTTTATATAAAAAGAAGGAATGGGTTTCTCCGGAAGACTTTACGGTGACACATCGAGTGCATCGTGTAGCACCAGGTAGAATGGATAATGTATATATAGAGGTAGATGAAAAGAGAGGCCTCATTAATGTCCCTTTATTAGATACAGGATTCTTCAGCGATACTATTACAGATTATATAGTGCCGTTTGAAAATATAGTAGACTTTACTATCATAGATAATGGTAACCAAACGGGTGTTGGTAGCAGTTTGGTTGGAGCTGCAGTAGGTGGACTGCTGTTTGGTGAAGCCGGTGGAATTATTGGCTCGATGTTACCAGCAAGGACGGATAATCGCCAGTGTAAAATGCTTCAAATTAAATTAATATTAAATAGCATAGGAGACTCTCAAAGATATATTAACTTTATAGGTGAGCACTCTGGAGTGCCATCCCAGTCTAGAGCGTCAAGTGATTTTAAGGCTATTTATAAGGCATTAGAAGAGTGTGCTTCTGTTCTAACGATTATATTGAAAAGAAATGCAGAACGTGTAAGGGGCAAAGATAAATCTGTAATAACTACAGAAGATTCTAGAGAGAGTGCTAACGTTGACACAAATGATATCATAGAAAATATAAAAAAATTAGGGGAGTTAAAAGATATGGGGATCCTTACGGAGAAAGAGTTTGAAGATAAGAAAAGAGAGTTATTGTCTAAGATATAACAGGGAGAATTGATATGAAAGATATAGCCGGAATCTTATTTTTAGCAGGCGGTGCTTATGCATTTGCAAAAACATTTTTTGGGCATAGATTGCCATTATCCTTGCAAGAGAATGCGGGATTGAAAATTATGGCTCTAATGTTTGCAAGCTTTATATTGATGTGGCTTGATTATTAAAACACGATAAAAAGGACTGTGATAAAATGTAGTTAGATTACATTTTAGTTACAGTCCTTTTTTATAAATAAATTTAATGTATACTACAGTACTGACGGCCTATCTCTCTCTATGGTATAATATACAAGACATGGAGGTATCTATGAAATTAACGCATTTTGATGAAGGTGGTAACGCGCACATGGTGGATGTGTCTCAAAAAGATCACACGGAGCGCGTGGCCGTTGCAGAAGGTTTTATTACCCTCAGTGAAGAAGCTTTCTATATTGTAGCCAGTGGAAATGTCAAAAAAGGCGATGTATTAGCGGTGGCACAGTTGGCAGCCATTATGGGTGCCAAGCAAACATCGAACCTGATTCCCTTATGCCATCCTTTGGCATTGACGAAGGTCAGTGTAGATTGCTCATTAGTAGAAGAAAAGCGAGCCGTGTGCATTCGTAGTACTGTGAAAACGACAGGTCCTACAGGAGTAGAGATGGAAGCTTTGACAGCTGTTCAAGTTGGCTTGTTGACAGTGTACGATATGGTGAAAGCCGTCGATAAAAGTATGACTATAGGCCCAGTATACCTTGTAGAAAAACAAGGTGGTAAAAGTGGCCATTTTAAGCGATGAAATGGTAGGTAGATGATGGAGATTGTATTAGTAGAACCGGAAATACCTGGGAATACAGGCAATATTGCACGGCTTTGTGCGGCCAATCATATGACACTACATTTAGTAGAGCCATTGGGATTTTCTTTGGATAGTAAATACTTAAAACGAGCTGGTTTAGATTATTGGCATTTAGTGGACGTGAAAATACATAAATCCCTAGAGGAAGTGTATGAACAATATAAAGATCGTCGTTTTTGGTATGCCACAACAAAGGCTGCCCATACCCACGCAGAAGTGCAATATGAAATTGGAGATATGCTTGTGTTTGGTAAAGAAACAAAAGGTTTGCCAGAAGAAATTGTGGCAGCCAATCCAGATACCTGCATCCGTATTCCTATGATTGATGAGGCACGGTCTTTAAATTTATCGAATGCGGTGGCAATCATTGCCTATGAAGGTATGCGCCAATTGGGGTTCCCGGATTTACAGGCGGTTGGACCAGGTGTATCGATAGAGGTATAGTGCATATAATAACAGATAGTGTATGACATACATGGTGTTATTTTTTGTATAGCACAGTATGATACTGCAATATATACATATAAGTTAAATGGGTATACTTTCAAAAGAAAATGCATGTTGAAAATATATAAGGATGAAATCCTAACAGGATTGAGGAGGAACTATGAATTACGATGTAGCTTATGAATTACAAAAAGCAATGCGCGATAGCGAAGAGTATAAAGAAATGATGGCAGCTCAAGAAGCCATTCAAGATGATCAGGCTGCAAAAGGCATGGTAGAAGAATTCATGTCTTTGCAAATGCAATTAGAATATGCAAAAATGGCTGATGTTCCTGAAGCGGAAGAATTATTGAAAAAATTAGAAGGATTATTGCCAATGGTGCAAGCGAACTCTGGCGCTAATGCGTACTTAACAGCTCATGCACGTTGGACACAAGTAGCAAATGATGTGTATCGTATTATTAGTGAACCAATCACAGAAGGTATGAAAATTTTAGAAAAGGCAAACTAATATGAATACACTACTTGAAGCATTGCGGCAAGCTGTTTCTGCAGATAGAATCCAAGTAGATGCTGAGTTAGCACCATATACGACTTTTCAAATTGGCGGTCCCGCAGACGTGTTAATTCTTCCTCGTTCGGTGAAAGAACTACAAGTTATTATGCATGTACTGCATAGCCATCAGGTAGAGCCTTTTGTATTGGGATTAGGTTCTAATGTGCTCATCCAAGATGGTGGCATGCGAGGTGTTGTGCTTTGCTTGAAAGAATTACAAGAGGAACAACACCGTAATGGTACTACGATTATCATGAGTGCAGGGTATACGTTGAAAGAAGTGTCCGAATACGCCCAACGTGAAAGCTTAAGTGGCTTGGAATTTGCCATTGGCATTCCTGGCAGTTTAGGTGGAGCTGTATTCATGAATGCTGGTGCCTATGATGGTGAAATGGATCAAGTGGTAATTGGCGTAGATGCGGTCGATATGCAAGGGAACTTGCACCACTATAGTCGAGAAGAATTACAGTTTGCCTATCGTCATAGTCGCTTTCATGATAACCATGAAATCATCGTTCGTGTGACGATGGAATTACAGGAAGGAAATCCTACTGATATCCAAAGCCGTATGGATGAACTAACGGAAAAACGAGAGTCTAAGCAACCATTGGAGCATGCTAGCGCAGGTTCTACCTTCAAGCGCCCACCGGGATATTATGCAGGAACTTTGATTGACCAAACAGGTTTGAAAGGGCTATCCGTAGGGCCTGCAGAGGTATCTATGAAGCATGCTGGATTTGTGGTAAATCGTGGAGGTGCTACAGCCAATGATGTACTCGGTGTGATTCACGAGGTGCAAAAGCGGATTCATGCAGTTCATGGAGTGCAGTTAGAACCAGAGGTGCGCATCCTAGGGGAATCTCGTGAACAAACGGGTTCTGTTGTCACCATTATAAGAGCTCAAGACACAGATATTCCAGCATTGTCTAACTTGTGTGCAGACACATTTAGAGAAACTTTCAGTCATGACAACACAGAAGAGGAATTACAAGCCTTCTTTGATGAGGCCTATAACTATGATATATTGAAACGTGAGTTGAACCATGATGAGAGTGAAACATACCTAGCTTACGTAGATGATGTGTTGGCAGGATATTTGAAAGTAAACTGGGGCGGCGCACAAACAGAGTGTAAATTAGAGGATGCCTTTGAAGTACAGCGAATTTACGTACTGAAAGCATACCAAGGATATGGTGTGGGCAGAGCGTTATTCGATAAAGCTATGCGCATTGCTGAGTCAGGCGGTTTTGCTTGGGCTTGGTTAGGTGTGTGGGAGAAAAATTATAAAGCACAACATTTTTATAAACACTATGGGTTTGAAAAGTTTGGAGAACACAAATTCATTGTGACTCCAGAGAAGGTTGATATCGATTGGTTGTTGAAGAAATCTTTAGGATAAATCTTGACATATCCCTTGTGTTTTGAGTATAATATTTCGGTAAGCAATTTGTACGGACTTCCACTAGCCCCGGAAGGTGGCAATTGCTTCTGTTAATACATTCTTGTTATTAGGAGGAAAGCAGCATGAAAACTACATTTATGGCCAATGCGAACAATATTGAACGCAAATGGTATGTTGTTGACGCTGAAGGTAAAACTTTAGGACGTCTTGCTGCCGAAGTTGCTAAAGTTCTTCGGGGCAAACATAAACCAACTTTTACACCACATGCAGACACTGGTGATCACGTTATCGTTGTGAACGCAGAAAAAGTGCGTGTAACTGGTAAAAAATTATTACAAAAAGAATATTTCCGTCATTCTGGATATCCAGGCGGATCCCGTTTCACTACACTTGCTATGATGTTAGAAAAACATCCTGAGCGCGTAATTGAAATGGCAGTTAAAGGTATGCTTCCAAAAAATAAATTGGGTGCACAACAATACCGTAAATTAAATGTAT
>CAUSMY010000089.1:0-6501 GCA_963533015.1 uncultured Veillonella sp. | reverse complement strand
GTGCTAATAATTAAGTTTGTCATATATCCTCCTACTTAGGGTTTCCCCTACTACTATACTACTGGCGTTTCAATTCTTCTGGAATTGAGATATGTAAGCGATCCGCTTCGTCTTGATTAAACACAAATTTAATCGGTTTTTGCATTTCGATTGGCATACTATCAGGTGTACTTTCACCACATAGCACACGTGCTGCCATATGACCTGTTTGAACACCTAATTTATAAAAGTCTACCGAATATGCTGCTAATCCACCTGTTTTTAACCATGTATCATCAGATGGAAATACTGGTAAATTTGCTGCACTGAAAATAGTAATTATATTCGCATAGGAAGAAGCAATAATATTATCCGTAGGGAAATATACCGCATCAACGCCCATAATCGCTAATTGGTTCGCTGCTTGTGGCACATCATTCACATTGGATACAGTAATTTCCACTAATTCCATACCATATTTTTCAGCTTCTTTTCGAAAACTCTCTGCTTGTAATTGCGAATTCACTTCACTTGATGAATAGATAGTACCAATTTTTTTTGCATTCGGTAACAATTGATGCACTAGTTCTACTCGTTTTTCCATAGGCACCATGTCTGTGGTACCTGATACATTACCACCTGGATGTTCATCACTATCTACTAAACGAGCCGTTGTATAGCTAGTAACAGCCGTGCCTAGCACAGGTATATCCTTTGTAGCATTCGCCATCGCCTGCACCGCCGGTGTAGCAATAGCCACTACTAAATCTGAATTCCTAGCTACAAATCGTTGCGCAATGGTGTTTAGGTTTGATTGATCACCTTGAGCATTTTGATGGTCGATAATGACATTATCTACAAAACCCTCTTCACGCAAACCATCTACAAAACCTTTATTTGCAGCATCCAATGCGGGATGTTCCGCTAATTGCAAGATGCCAACCCGATACATCTTGCCTCCTCCTGGGGCTTCTAGTGAAGATTCATGCCACAGCAAGAACCCCACCAGACAGACCACCAACAGGGCCAGTCCTTTTTTCCACATAAAAATCTCCTTTCTACTATTCTACATGGTAGCATCGTGCCACCTCCTACAGTCTTTCTATGGGAAAGATATACAGATTATACCATAGATGCATGCATTCGCAAATAGCTAAATCCCTCTTTCTATAGAATTTGAAATTCAGTCCATTATCAAATGAAAGTGATCCTAGTATGGGAACTCATCACCAGTAAAAGCATTCGTTAACAGGTATTATCACCTCTTAGGTTCACTATATAAAAAGCGACTAGATCAACATGACCTAGTCGCTAACAGTTTTTAAACCATATTCTGTTTACTATCTCAATTATTTAGCAAACATACCACTATCTGTTTTGTTTGGAACAATAGCACTGTATACTAAGCCAAGAACAAAGCCGATGATAGATGGTACAATCCATCCCATACCGATAGAAGCAAACGGAAGCATTTTGTAGTATGGTAATGCCCATTGTACAAATCCAGATGTATTAATAACTTCTGGAGCTGTAGCCATGGCATCTCCTAATGCCGCAAATAAAGCAAACCCTGTTGTCCAAGCATAGACTGCTCGTCTTCCTTTGAACATAGGTGCCGCAAAGGACAACAAAATAATCGTAATAGACAATGGATATAAGAACATCAACACAGGGATTGCTAGTTCGATGATTTTTGTCAAACCTACATTAGCAATTAAGAAACCAACTGCAGTTGTTAAGTATGCATAGCCACGGTAGCCCAATGTATTAGGGAACATTTCATCAAATGTTTCCCCACAAGCACCAATTAAGCCTACGCAAGTTTTCAAACAAGCTAAGGTAACAATAATAGCCAATAAGATAGCCCCAGTATTACCAAAATAGTAAGCATTCATTTGTGCCATAGTAATACCACCATTTTTTGCAACACCTAATGTTGTCACACTAGTAGCACCACTATAGGCCAAGAAACCATAAATAACTGCCATAATAGAACAAGCTACGAAACCAGCTTTTACAAGACCAATCGCAATATCTTTTGGTTCTGTTACACCCACACCTTGTAAGGCACGAATTACGATGATACCAAATGCTAAAGATGCCAATACATCAAGAGTATTATAGCCTTCTGTAAAGCCTTTGAAGAAAGCATGTGTTGCATATTCTCCTTGTGGTACAACCGTGTTGTAATCTCCCATTGGCATAAATACGACTGTTAACAATAAAATGCTTAAGAACACCAAGAATAAAGGCGTTAACACTTTACCGATGTAGGTCATTAATTTACCAGGGTTCAAAGAGAACAAAATAGCTACAATGAAGAACACTGCAGAAAACACACCTAGTGCAAGATCGGGATTCATACCGCCAAGGAACGGCTCAAATCCTATAGTATAGGATACCGTACTCGTTCTTGGGATTGCGAATGCAGGGCCAATCGTAATATACAATAATAACGTAAAAATTTTACCATATGTTGGATGTACACGACTTACTAAGTCTTGCAAACCATTACTACGAGATACACCCATGGCTACAATACCTAGGAATGGTAATCCTATAGCTGTGGCTAAAAAACCTAATGTAGCCGGCCACAATGCATTACCTGCTTCTTGTCCTAAATGAACCGGAAAAATTAAGTTTCCCGCTCCAAAGAACATGCCGAATAACATGGTTCCGATAAATACCACAGATCCCCATGATAGTTTTTGATTCATAACTACTCTCCCCTTACATAAGAATTTTCAATACATCTAGTACTTCATTTGGCAATTCATCTTTTGTTCCTTTTAATTTTTCAATGTAATCATAGCGGAACTCAAATGCTTTATGCAAAATATGATGATACTCACGAACTGTAAAGTCTGGTTCAAACCCTTCTACTTTTACATATTCTAAGTTTTCATATTTATAGAAAGGTTCAAAGTTAAGGCTACCTTCAACTAATCCCTCTAGCAAGCCTAATGTTACTTCTTTCGGAATTTTCTTATCTAAGAAGAATCCTGTGTTCATAATGTAGCAATCTACGCCGGATTGGGTGAATAATTTCTTATAACTTTCATAATCTGTACGCAAAGAGTAGGTACGGAATGGGTTTGCATACGGTTCAATAACCAATGCATTCGGATCTACATGGTCATCTAATTTTTCTGCTGTCGAACGGCGCGTTGCTAATGTAGCCCCCATAGTCGCCGCTAAAATTGGGTCATCAATTTTTAAAATTGGCGGCAATGTTTTATCTTTCATCAACCATACGATAGCATTCACTGGATCTTTCACAAAGTTCACACGATTATCAGTCCAGAATTGAGATTTGATGGCACGACCATTGTTATTACGCACATCTTCTGCCAATACAACTTTATTGCCGTCTTCATCTAATGTAACACCCACATTTTGTAATGTTAACAAATATTTGTTAGCGGGGTGTTCCACTGGATAATCTTGCATTTTATCAAAGTAGGTTGGTTCTAATGCAATGGAAGATAAATCTTCTGTATGAATGATATACGCATCATCATGCAGCACAGAAATATCGTAGCGCCCTTCATGTTGCTCATGAGTCAAGGTAGATTTACCAGACCCAGATAAACCAAACACGCCAATCGTATAGGATGAACCATCTTTTAAATTATATCGTTTCATGCCACCGTGACATGCCACATAGCCATAGCGATTTGCCAAGGACCATCCTAATGTAAGAGTTCCCTTTTTATGCTCTCCAAAGTAACGCATCCCCAAAATCATGGCACAGTTATGCGCAGGATCAAAAATTGCCAATCCACCTGGATGCCCTTCTACTACATAATCTGGATCAGAATAAATGAAAATATCGCCTTCTGGAAATTCTTTACTCTCTTTATAGAATGCTTTCACTTCTTCATTGAAAAACTGAAAGTTTATCGCCCAGGAGTATAAGATGGACGCATGCTCTTTCGGAATCATTAGATGCGCCCGAGCTGTAAACGCCTCATCCAGTCCTACTATCGCCTGTGCAGAGATCCAGTCTTTATGACGGCTATCATACACTGCCTCACGAGCAATATCACATAGCTCTACTTCGTTAATGCCTTCATCACCAATAATGCGACGAGCTTTTGCATAGCGACCAGTTGTTTTACCATTATTCGTCACCAATACTTTCGCATCCTCTGGTAAGCCTTGCTCTTCAGGACGATACACAGGCATATCTAATACAATGACACCTGGCTCTTTTGTGGCTAACTCATAGGCCTGAGCAATTGTCGTTATAGGTGTTACATTATTTCCATAAAAAGCAGTTTCAATGGTACTTCTTAACTTAGAAAATAGTGGATTCTCTTTAATTTCGGAATGTTTCCAGTTTAATCTTGTTGACATATGTAGTCCTCATCAATTCTAACTTATTATACTTATGTTTATTCCTATATTCTAACATTTAATTAAATATTTCACAATATGAGGTCAATCATATACCTCCTAACAATCCAGTAAATATAAGTGCTTATGATATTTATCACAACAAATTCTCAACATATGCTGAATAGTTATGCAAAAACGGATGTTATAAGGTTCTCACCTCATAACATCCGTTCAGAAAAGGCATCCATCTATGATGTATGATTCATAATAAAATCAATATCTAAATCTTCTAAATAGCTTTTGAAAGCCTCAGCCAACTGCGGATTTCGCAATCCATATTCTACAGTTGCTTTTAAATAGCCTAACCGATCTCCTATATCATAGCGTACTCCTTCATAGGAATAGGCTAACACTCTAGAGGAAAGTCTTGCAATCGCATCGGTCAATTGAATTTCATTGCCTGCACCTTGCGGTGTCTTCTCTAACTCATCAAAAATTTCTGGCGTTAATATATAGCGCCCTAGCACAGCTAAGTTAGATGGAGCATATTCAAGAGAGGGCTTTTCTACAAGACCAGCTACTTCATACACATTCGATTCAATTTCCTGTCCCGATACAATCCCATAGGAACTCACCTTTTCTGGTATTACAAACTGTGTACCTAGAATTGTCACACCATCATGGGCATAGTGACAATCGATGAGTTGTTGTAAACATGGTCTCTGTGGATTATACACCACATCGTCGCCTAATAGTACTGCGAACGGTTCATCTCCAATAAATGTTTTGGCACAATAAATCGCATCACCTAAACCACGAGCTGTTTTTTGCCGAATATAATGAACTTTTATATTCGCCAAATTACGTACCATTTCTAGATGTTGTTGCTTCCCTTGCTGTTGCAATAACTGTTCTAATTCTACGCTAGTATCAAAATGATCTTCAATCGCTCGTTTGTTACGACCTGTAATAATCAGGATATCTTCAATACCTGAATCTATGGCTTCTTGCACAATGTATTGAATCGTAGGTGTATCTACGATAGGCAACATCTCTTTGGGCTGTGCCTTTGTAGCAGGTAAAAAACGCGTACCAAATCCCGCTGCAGGAATAACCGCTTTTCTAACCTTTTTCATAGTATCCTCTCACTTAAAAGTCCTTAGCTACTAATGTATACTCCCATTTCTTTTGTTTCGTTCTATATGTTAAAGAACCTTCAAAAGAATGTAAGTCTCTATGCCAAGATATATCTACATATCGTAATTGATGGGTGAGCAAATCTTGCTGTACGTTGATACTGAAGCGATCTAATTTTGTCGCTTGTACACTAACACCATAATAAAAATCATGTTTTACATCTACTTTATCAAAGGAGTATGGGGAATCCAATGTTTCCGATGTATTATTTTGATGGTATCCAGCCCAAGCTTTCACTCGATCATTGATGGTAGTTTTTGCTCCGATCCCCCAATATGGCATCGTTCTTGTCAATCCGTTATAGCCATAATAATCTCGTTGATATCCTACAAATGCAGTGACATCTGTGGATGGTAAAATATGCCATGGATCATGAGATACTTCTCCATATATTTTATGATGAGATCCTTTAATATCACCTTCATACCATCGTCCCATACTCAATCCGCCACGTATTGTCAACGGTGAATGACCAATATGATACGCATGCGTATCAATAGATAACTCAGGTTTTTTCTCAACCCAAACTTTTTCTGCATTCAATGTAGATGACTCACGAGTATAGGCCAAGCTCACCTCACCCCAAGGGAGTGCCTTTTCATATCCAAAGGATGGTTTAAATCCTACTTTGGAACCTAGCGTATATCCCAAAAATACGTCAGACGTATTTGATAAAGGGTATTCAATATTACCTCTTAATACAAATCCATCTGTAGAGTTATAGCTTGGTCTTGGAATGATAGAGAATACATTCAATTGACCTTTTTTGTCTTTTCGCAAAGAAACTTTATATCGTTTCAAAGATAAAATTTTCGTATTTTTAATATACAAAGCTGCATTATGTATAATGGCTTTATCTTCTGGGTAGATATCAATAGAGTCACCCTCTACACGATAATCTGGAGCCCCTTTAAAGGCAATGGCATGTTTAGTTGTAATCCAACCTTTTTCAATGTGACCATGTGTCCCATCAAACTCTGCTGC
>CAUSMY010000088.1:0-6681 GCA_963533015.1 uncultured Veillonella sp. | reverse complement strand
ATCGGTAACAGTAACAAATCCGATGCGAGGGTCTTTCAACCCACGCAATAAGATTTGACTTGCTTCTTGTTTAATAAACTCTTGTAATTTTCGTACACGAACTTCGCTCATGGATACCTCCTATAATGCTGGGGCAATTTCTTCCATTTTGTACGCTTCGATGACGTCGCCTTCTTTCACATCGCGATAACGTTCTAAGGAAATACCACATTCAAAGCTGGTAGCTACTTCTTTCACTTCATCTTTGAAACGACGTAAGGAGTCGATATGACCTTCGTGGATAACAATACCATCACGGATTAAGCGAATTTCAGAGTTATTAGTGATTTTACCTTCTGTTACATAAGAACCAGCAACGATAGCTTTCGGCGTAGAAATCACTTGGCGAACTTCTGCACGGCCTAGGATAACTTCTTTAAATTCAGGAGTTAACATACCACGCATAGCAGCTTCGATTTCATTGATTGCATCGTAGATAACACGGTATGTACGAAGGTCAACACTTTCTTTTTCTGCTTCTTTACGTACATTCGCATCTGGACGCACGTTAAAGCCGATAATAATCGCACCCGATGCAGAGGCTAACATCACGTCAGATTCGTTGATAGCACCTACTGCACTGTGGATAATATTAATGCGTACTTCTGGGTTTTTAATGCCCTCTAAAGATTGACGTAATGCTTCTACAGAACCTTGTACGTCACCTTTAATAATAATATTTAAGTCTTTCAATTCTCCTTGTTGCATTTGGTTGAACAAATCATCAAGAGTGACTTTTGTTTTCGCATTCATTTCAGTAATGCGTTGTTTTTCAATACGTTTTTCCGCAATGGAACGAGCTTCGTTGTCATCTACAGCGAACATCACTTCACCAGCTTGTGGTACATCGGATAAACCTAAAATTTCCACTGGCATAGATGGACGAGCAACTTTCACTTTTTCTCCACGTTCATTCGTCATAGCACGTACTTTACCGTAGGCTACACCAGCAAGGATTGTTTCGCCTACACGTAAAGAACCTTTTTGTACCAATACTGTACATACTGGACCACGACCTTTATCCAATTGTGCTTCGATAACGATACCTTGTGCCTTGCGGTTAGGGTTTGCTTTCAATTCTTGCACTTCTGCAACAAGCAAGATCGTTTCTAATAGGTCTTCAATACCTTGACGTTGTTTCGCCGATACAGGAACCATGATAGTATCGCCGCCCCACTCTTCTGGCAACAAACCATGTTCGGACAATTGTTGTTTTACATGGTCAGGATTAGCACCTGGTTTATCCATTTTATTGATAGCAACGATAATTGGCACCTCTGCAGATTTAGCATGGTTGATGGCTTCGATGGTTTGTGGCATAACGCCATCATCGGCAGCTACGACAAGAACAGCAATATCTGTAGATTGAGCACCTCGTAAACGCATCGCTGTGAAAGCTTCATGGCCTGGTGTATCTAGGAATGTAATTTTATTACCTTCATAGCGAACTTGGTAGGCACCGATATGTTGCGTAATACCACCCGCTTCAGAAGCTGTTACATTCGTAGAACGAATCACATCCAATAAAGATGTTTTACCATGGTCAACGTGACCCATGATGGTAACAACTGGTGGACGAGCTTGTAAGCTTTCTGGGCTATCTTCGATTTCCACGATTTCTGTAGGATCTTGTTCAGGTTCTACTTCTACTACTTCTACACCGAAGTCTTCTGCCAATACCATCGCTGTTTCCACATCAATTTCTTGATTGATCGTAGCCATTACACCTAACATCATCAATTTTTTGATGATTTCAGATACTTCACGGCCCATTTTTTCAGCCAATTCTTTTACAGTTAACGGACCAGACAGCTCGATAGACGTAGCGATGGCTGCTTCTGCCTTACGACGTTCTTCCTCTTTTTGTTTGATGTGTTGCTCGTTACGTTGCTTAACTTTATTTTTATTTTTTTGCAACGCAGAAGATACTAGAGATTGGCTACGTTCACCTTTTTTGCCCTTTTTATCTTTTTTATTGCGTCGCTCATTGCGATTTTCATTGCGGTGTTCAGATTCAAAACGGCGATTTTCTTTTTGACGATCCACTTCACGGCTCGCTTGACGATCACGACCTTCTGGCTTCGCTGTGATTGCTGGATCCACCTGTGGAATTTCTAAACGACGTTCACGACGTTGTCCATCATTGCGACGATCATTATTACGATCGTTACTACGATTGTTGTTGCGATCATTATTGCGGTCATTATTGCGGTCGAATCTGCCACCATTGTTAGGACGACCGCCATTGCGATTATCTGGACGTTGATCATTGCGCCCTTCTAGACGACGAGCATCACGGTTTTGACCATTTCGTTGGTTAGAACGATTGTCTCCACGGTCATTTCTGTCATTGCGATGTTCTCGTTGACCATTGTTTTTATCATCACGATTGAATGGGCGATCACGTTTTTCGCCACGGTCACCACGATCATTACGGTCATTTCTATCATTGCGATGGTTTCTATCTTGTTTAGGACCACGTTTTTGCTCACCTTGGTCGTTGCGATGATATTCATGCACTTTCTTTTGTGGTGCTCCTTGTGTTTCTTTTGGTGCTCCACCTTGTGCCGGTTTTCCACCATTTCCTAAAGATCGTTTAATCATAGACAATTGTGAATCCTCCACTGTACTCATATGGCTTTTCACATCAATGTTATGTTTTTTTAACGCTTCAATGACTACTTTATTTTCTACGCCTAATTCTTTTGCTACTTCATATACTCTTTTTTTGGACATCTACATTTCCCCTCTACTGATTCTTATCTATTTCAGCTAGCAAGGATTTAGCAAATCCAGCATCATTTACTAATATAACTGCTCGCATTTCTTTTCCCAATGCTCTGCCAAGTTCTTCCTTTGTACCTACCAAGCGCAAAGGAACCTTGTACATTTCGGCTAAGTGTATATATTTCTTCGTATTATTAGGGGCACAATCTTCCGCCATAATCAATAATGGGTAGACCTGTCGCTTCACAGAACGTTCCACTATAAAGTCACCGGATAACAAGCGACCTGCTCGTTGTGCTAATCCTAATATATTCAACACTTTTTCTTTATTCATGGGATATTTGTTCCTTTAAAGATTCATAAATTTCTTCTGAAACTTTATGTTTTAATGAACGCTCTAATCGTTTTGCCTTATAAGCCATATCCAAGCATTCTACCTTCGCTTCCATGTAGGCGCCCCGACCAGGGGCTTTCCCTGTCGGGTCAATGGATATTTCTCCCGTCGGACTCAATACAACACGAGTCAACTCTTTCTTGGGATGAAGTTCTCCACATCCCACACAAATTCGCATAGGCTGAGACTTCTGTTTCATCTTATTCATCATCTCCAAAGGCATCTAGAGATACAATATCTTCATCATATGCTGCAGATTCTACATATTCTCCAGCTTCTGCTGCTTGTGTTTCACTTTTAATATCAATTTTCCAGTTTGTCAACTTAGCTGCCAAACGTGCATTTTGTCCCGCTTTACCAATCGCTAATGAAAGCTGATAATCAGGCACTACTACAGATGATGTTTTTTCTTCATCACGAGCTACCACGCTCATTACTTTTGCTGGGCTCAAGGCATTCGCAATATACACAGCTGGATCTTCATCCCACTTTACGATATCGATTTTTTCACCATGTAGTTCATCTACAATGTTTTGTACACGTTGACCTTTAGGACCTACGCAAGCACCCACTGCATCAACTTCTTCTTCACGAGAAACAACTGCGATTTTAGAACGCATACCTGGCTCACGGGCCACTGATTTCAATTCTACAGTACCTTCAGCAATTTCTGGCACTTCCAATTCAAACAAGCGTTTTAACAGACCTGGATGTGTACGAGAAATCATAATTTGAGGACCTTTTGTAGTTTTCTTTACTTCTACAATATAGCATTTAATGCGATCCCCTACTTGGTATGATTCTGATGGAATTTGTTCTGATACAGGCAAAATAGCTTCTGTTTTACCTAAATTGATGAACACATTTCGACCTTCAATACGTTCTACTAATCCAGTCAAAATATCTCCTTCACGGCTGGAGTATTCATCATATACAATATTGCGTTCTGCTTCTTTCAATCGTTGGATCAACAATTGTTTTGCCGTATGTGCCGCACTGCGACCGAAGTTTTTTGGTGTTACATCTACTTCAATGATATCGCCAGTTTCCATACGTTTATCTAACATACGTGCATCAGCCAAAGAAATCTCTAACTCTTCATTTTCAGGAGTTTCCACAACTGTTTTCTTAACGAGAACTTTGTAATCTCCTGTTTCACGGTTAAAGTAAATATATGCCTCTTGATTAGAACCTGGTTCTTTGCGATACGCTTGTAATAAAGCTACCTCAAGAGAATCAAAAATAATTTCTGGTGCTACACCTTTCTGTTTAGTAACTGCTAATACCGCCTGTACTAATTCTTGACTCACTGCTTTCCTCCCCTTAAAAATCCAAATGTAGTCGAATCTGTGCAATGGCTGCACGCTCAAGATCGATGGTAACCTCTTGAACTTGAATCATTATTGTATCATCAGAATACCCTTGTAAGGATCCTGTATATTGCTTTTTACCATCAATGGGTTTAAATAGTTGAATATCTACGTCTCTACCATGATAACGAATAAAGTCTTTTTCTTTTTTCAAAACTCTATCCAACCCTGGAGATGATACTTCTAATAAGTAGTTTTCCTTAATTGGGTCTTTCGCATCCAATACTTCACTTAACTTTTCACTTACCATTTGGCAGTCATCTAAGTCGATACCACCTTCTTTGTCTAGGAATACGCGCAAGTACCATTCCCGCTCATGTACATATTCCACATCCACAAGCTCTAGCTCCGTAGATTCAATAATTGTTTCTACTACACCGGACACAAACTCCTCCACGGCGTCTCGTTTCATCTTATCCCTCCTTGCTACAGTATAAGAGAAAGAGTGAGCCTGAGCTCACTCTTTTAATAGATTCTATAAAAGTTACTTATAGTATACCACAAGTGTGTGAAAATAGCTACAGTAAACCATTACGTTTTAATGCTTCTTCCCACTCTGCTTCTTTAAATCCCACTAGTACTGTATCTTCCAGTACAAGAATTGGTCGTTTCACTAGCATACCATTCGTTGCAAGAAGTGCTAACTTTTCGTCATCTGTCATGGTTGGCAATTTATCCTTGATACCTTCTCCACGATAGATTTGTCCAGATGTATTAAAGAATGCCTTAATATCGGCTTTCTTACTCTTAGGGTACCACACGCCTAACTCTTCTGCTGTAGGGTTTTCTTCTTTAATATCTCGATGTGTATAAGAAATACCATGGTCATCTAAATATTTTTTTGCACGCTTGCAAGTCGTGCACTTTGGGTATTCTATGTATAGCATATATTTTCCTTTCTACTGTACTATCAATATCTTCTATCCTATATCAATACTACACCTTATTGCATATATCATCACAATATTATGATTTTATAAATTCTTGTTTCAACATGTTGAATAAAACTTCTGTCATCTCGCTAGCAGCAAAGATATACTCTTTTAATCTACCACGTTCTTCGGCTACTTTCATGGCAGATACTTCAAATGGATCTAACACAACTGACAATACAAAGGCTCTATCTTGTGCAGTTTCTTCTGTAAAATATCCACTAATGCGCTCCCCTTCTGTAGCTTCAAAGCGTTCTACCTTCACAATAGGACAATATTCATACATCATTTTACGGATCACAAGCATAAAATGTTCCTTATCTTGTAGGAACTGTTTCGCTTCGTCTCTAGTCATGCTAAAAATATCTACTTTTACTCGCTCTGTATCCTGATGAGTTGTCATAGAATTATGCTCCTTTCGCAGCTAAGAAAGATAGGTAACAGCGTTTTGCTTCATAAATATCTGCCTTACTTGTTACTTCCCATGGTGAGTGCATACTAAGCACAGCTACACCACAGTCAATGACATCCATACCATACAATGCCATAATGTAGGCAATAGTACCGCCACCACCAAGGTCAACACGGCCTAACTCTGCTGTTTGGTAAGAAATATTATCAGCATCCATCAACTTGCGAATCAATGCCATATATTCTGCATTGGCATCATTGGATCCACTTTTACCTCTGGAGCCAGTAAATTTATTAAACACCACGCCACGACCTAAGAAAGCAGCATTTTTCTTTTCAAAAGCACTCGCATACAGAGGGTCAAAACCAGCACTTACATCAGAAGATAGCATGCGGCTATTGGACAATGTGCGGCGCACTGCTAATGGAGATGTATGTCCCATAGCTTCTAGCAATTCTGCCATAAAGTTTTCAAAGAATCGAGATTGCATCCCCGTTGCACCAACGGAACCAATTTCCTCTTTATCAACTAATAATGTACATGTCGTTCTAGATACGGATTCTGTTTCCAACATAGCTACTAATGATGTATACGCACATACGCGGTCATCTTGCCCATAGCCGATAATCATGGAACGATCAAAGCCTAATTCTCGAGCTGCACCAGCTGGTACAATTTCTAATTCCGCAGATAAGAAATCTTCTTCTTCAAAGCCATACTGTTCTTTTAAAATCTGTAACACATAGGCTTGCACACCTTCTTTGAGTTCACCTTTCACAGGACGACTCCCGATAAGAAGGTCTAATT
>CAUSMY010000087.1:0-6746 GCA_963533015.1 uncultured Veillonella sp. | reverse complement strand
TCTTCAATACGCTTTCCAATTTCACCAATTGTAAAGCCTTCTGGGATTGTCAAAGTAATACTTTGAATCTTACCTTTTTGTAATCGATCAATAATTTCACTCAAACTTGAATGATGCGGAATTTGATACGGTCCATGTTGCAACGTATCTATAGCACCTGTCAATCGTAGTGCTGCCCGGAATACCGTTGGCGACACAATCAATCCTTTTTCATATAACGCTTCGCCTATTTCCGCTCCTGTTTGGTTTTCACTAATGACAATGGTTTCCACATCATCCTCAGATCCCCCCGTCCAAGGGATATAATATAGGCCTGCTAGTGTGCTCAGTACCACCACTAATAGGATACTAAGACTTATCCATGTGTATTTTATATATCGTTTCACAGCAATCTCCTTTTCAATGAATACTATATTATACCATTTTACAGGTGTATATAGCAATTTTTCTATATAGTAGGTGTCAATCCATATACTATCTTAAATTGCAAGTCGAAATTGAGCATATGTAATCCATACTTTTAGTACAAATCATTTCTTAAATTGCCAATAGAAATCGAAAGGGGCTGTTACTATTCTACAGCCCCTTTCATTATTTATTCTTCTTCACTTGTATCAAAGAAAATTTGTATACTTTGCAATCCATCTGCATGGACTGGTTCATCGATGTGAACCACCAGTTCTTCTGTCTCTGTTCTACCGATAGAATCACCGTCTGTTAGCTCTTTGCCAGATGTCAGCACATATGCCGCCACGCTAAGGATATAATTCCAGGCACGCTCTGGATCCCATGGACAATGTAGAAATTCCACATTTAATTGTTTAAATAATTCCATACCACTAGTAGATAAAGAAATCGTATCATCGTCTTCAAAATCCATATCTACCCAAATTAGATTCGTCATAGGCAGCATGTCATCTCGTAAGCGTTCTGTTTTCTCATGGTACTTACCCGCTTCATACAGGACATCATTCGTATAGATAGCTGTAGCTCCCGTTTGCTCTGTGGCTACTGAAAGCAATTTTGCCAATAAGATTCCTTTTTCTAATGGCTTACCAGGTCCTTCTACAATGTTAATCGCCACATGGCTTGTGTGTTGGATTACAGCATCCAATGCACCGTCCCAGAAATAATTACAATTAGCCCCTTGCATAGCTACTTCTATCGGCATAGCAAAGGAAAATGGTACTACCATTACTTTATAGTCATCAATGACTAGGAAGTATGCCTCCTCCATCTCCTCTTCTTCGACGGTATCCACATCTTTTGTGGTAACGGCTGCACGGGCTTTCATCCCCTCTGGACTCGTTACGGAAATAATATCCCATTGAGCAAGCAAATCTTTTTTGAATCGTGCCACATCAAAGGTAGCATTTTCGAACAATACCATGCCCATACATCCACTTCTAAGGGTTGTAGGACTCATGCCATCTTCCACGGCACTTTCAGCTAGCATAACCATAGTACTCATCAGGAGCTGATTATCATCGCTGTCAAGGTCCAATGTTTCTATATTCAAATTCATGATGTGTTCCTTAACGCTCTCTAGAATGGAATCCGCTAAATTGTCAGACATTTCATCCATAATCTCTAACAAGGCGTGACTAAAAGACGGCCCCAACACCTCCAGCATATGCGTGTCCCCATCGTAATAGAGCACTTGTCCTACATGACCGGATTTTGTCGGGTTATAGTCCAGATAGAAACGCGATGCCCTTTCCCCTTCCCCAGTGGTTGCAAATAAGCATAGATTCCAACGAGAAGAGGCAGCCCGCACTTGTGCAGGTTTTTCATCAGGGCTCAAAATATCTAGAGCTCTCGTATCAAATCCATGTTCATCAAATTCTAACATTTGGCGCGCTGACAGTAAGTAGAATCGTTTACCTTCATAGAGGAATATTGGGAATGTGACCTTCATAGATGTGTATTCCCGTTGATACGTACCATTCACAATATTGAGCAAGAAACTAAGCCCTTCCGGCGTATCTGGATAGCGTCGCAACAATTGCATCCACTCTCGGGAAGAGATACCTTTCCACTCATTTTTAATCGCGGACCACAAATCAGGCACTACCCCACGATAGATGCTGTATATATCTGTCATAAACCGTTCATGAATCGTAAGACCAGAGTCTACCACATCAATCGTAGCTCCTGTTCCTAGCGCACTTCGACGAAGATACTTCTTAATGGTGCTCACCGCAAGGTCCTTATCTGCTACATAATACGCAAAGATAGCCACTCCCTCTGGAATACGTAGTGTGGGATCGCTGACAACATTATTTTCTTTCAAAGCCTTAGAAATTTTTGTATCCAACCGTTTGAACTGTTTTGCCTCTCCTAATGACGCATCCAACACAACATAGATATGATGTAAATTGCCTAATTCTGCAATGACATTTCCATTTTGATATAACTTAGCACCACAAGGTATACCTGCTTCTTCCAAACAGAGGAGTATTTCCTCTACGAATTCATCCCCTTCATCCATGGAAAAGCGAAGTACGCAATGGTCAATGACACCATTTTCTTT
Source organism: uncultured Veillonella sp. (assembly GCA_963533015.1). Lineage (GTDB taxonomy): Bacteria > Bacillota > Negativicutes > Veillonellales > Veillonellaceae > F0422. The sequence continues at coordinate 4,213 of CAUSMY010000087.1, read as the reverse complement.
ATACACCGATTCCCCTTCATGCACATTCCCTATATCTTCTAACATATCCTCCATCAACGATTCTAAAGACTCTCGCATTACATCGTCAAATTGGGCGGGAATATATAGTTCATACTGAATTTGTTTGTTCTTTTCTTCTGTTGCCATATCTCTTAGTTCTCCACTGTATTCATTGTCTTTAAACATCATTACCACTATAAGGTTTCTCTCTTTCACAACTTACTTCATCCAAGAGAGTCACAGAAATCGGTAGGGATTGCAAAATTTATACCGTCAGTACAAGAGGTAATTGAATGATTAAAAAGGCTGTAACTAACTGTCCTTCGACAATCTGTTACAGCCCTCAAGACTAATTAGTCCATTTCTTCGTACAATTTAATCACTGCATCGAATTCTTCATCTGTAGGAGCTACATATACTTGTTCTCCTTCTTCATCATCAATGCGTGCGATAATTACTTCTGGCTCATCATGTTCTGTTTCTTCTTCTGGTGGAAGAGATACTAGAATGGCAAATGCTTTTCCATCATGTTGGATCAACATTTCTTCTTCATAATATCTTTCTTCTCCATTTTCGTCTTCAATCACGATAACAGAAACTTCACCTTCATATCCTTGCTCGATCATAGTAACCTCCTTATGAACGACTATCTAAATAGCCTTGTAAAATGACAACTGCTGCCATCTTATCAATGACCTCTTTACGTTTTTTGCGACTTACATCAGCGGCGATAAGGGATTTTTCTGCCATCACTGTAGATAAGCGTTCATCCCAAAATACAACCGGGGTGGAGATGACTTCTTTCATCTTCTCCACAAAAGCTTCTGTTTTTTCCGCCCGTTCCCCTTTTGTACCATTCATATTTTTTGGCATGCCCACTACAATGGTGTCTACCTCATATTCACGGATTAATTCCGCAATACGCTGAAAGTCTTTTTCGTGAGATGTGCGGCGAATGGTTTCGATGCCTTGCGCTGTAATATACAGCGCATCACTGCATGCTACACCTATGGTCCGACTTCCCACATCAAGTGCCATAATACGCATTATAATTGTTTCGCTTTCACATACTCTTTCACAAGTTCTTCAATGAGTTCATCACGTTCGATACTGCGAATATCTTTGCGCGCATTGTTGTAACTTGTAATATACGTTGGATCTCCAGAAATTAGATATCCTGTAATTTGGCTAATCGGATTATATCCCTTTTCTGCCAACGCTTGGAACACATGTTGAAATACTTGTTCTGGTGTTAACGGTGTTGTTTGTACCGGTTTAATCACCATTGTTTTATCTGAAAGATTCATATAATCCCTCCTTATCCTAAGTGTTCTACTGAAAGTCGCATCTATGAATACGATTATCCAACCATGGATTGGATTGCTTCTTTACCTGCTGCTAAGGCTTGGTCCATCGCTGCTGGATCTTTACCACCAGCTTGTGCCATATCTGGACGGCCACCACCGTTACCACCAGCTGCTTGAGCTGCTGCTTTTACAATGTTACCACAATGGATACCTTTGCCGACTACGTCTTTTGTAGCCATGCAGACGAAATTCACTTTATCGCCACCAGCTGCGCCCAAAAGAACTACACCAGAACCAATCTTATCGCGAACCATATCTGCCATATCGCGCAATTCGCCCATATCGGATACTGGTACAGATACCACTACAGCTGTCACATCGCCTACTGTGAATTGACCGGCTAAGATACCATCAAGGTTGCCGCTGTTCAATTCTTTTTTCACTTGATCTAGCTCACGCTCTACCGCTTTCGCATGATCAAGCACTTGTTGCACTTTACCTACTACTTCTTGCGGTTTTGCTTTCACAAGAGAGGCTACAGATTTTACTGTTTGCTCTTCTTGCTGTGCTAAGGCAAGGGCTGCTTTACCGGTTACTGCTTCGATACGACGCACGCCGGAGCCGATACCGCCTTCAGAAGTGATACGGAATTGACCGATAAAGCCTGTATTTTCTACGTGAGAACCACCGCACAATTCGATGGAGAATTCTGGCACAGATACGACACGTACTTCGGAACCATACTTTTCACCGAATAATGCCATCGCACCTTTTGCTTTCGCCGCATCAATGGACATAGTTTCTACTTCTAATGTAGAGGCACGAAGAATTTGTTCGTTCACCATGTTCGTGATAGTTTGTAATTCTTCTGCTGTCACAGGGGAGAAATGTGTAAAGTCAAAGCGCAAGTAATCAGGCGTTACTAAGGAACCTGCTTGGTTAACGTGCGTCCCCAATACGGAACGCAATGCAGCATGCAATAAATGTGTTGCTGTATGGTTACGTGCCATATGTTGACGGCGTTCTACATCCACTGCGAATGTTACTTCGTCGTTCACAGAAATGCTACCTTCTACCACAGTACCTACATGGTAAGTAGTGCCTTCTGGTAATTTTTTCGCTGTGTGCACTTCTACTTTACCCAATGGGCCTACGATGAAACCAGTATCACCTAATTGACCGCCCCCTTCTGCATGGAATGGAGTCGTTTTTACAATGATGGTCACATCTTGACCATCTTCAGCACGGTCGATAGCTTTCGCCCCTTCACCGATAAGAAGTACTGTGGATGCTGTAGCGCTTTCATCGTCAGAAATATGTTCGCCAGATAAATGAGTAATATCTGGAGTAGCTACTTTTGCGTCTACGTCTTCACGAGCTTCACGAGCACGAGTACGTTGTTCGTTCATAGCGCTTTCAAAACCAGCTTGGTCGATAGTGAAACCTGCTTCATGAGCGATTTCTTCTGTTAATTCCCAAGGGAATCCATATGTAACGTATAATTTGAACACGTCTTGACCAGGTACAGTTGTAGCACCGTCAGCTTTCAATGTATCCAACAATTGGCTTAACATATCAAGACCAGATGCCAATGTTTGGTTAAAACGCTCTTCTTCGTTCGCCACCACTCGTTTCACGAAGTCTTGTTTTTCCACGATGTTCGTGATAGCTCCACCCAAGATATCTACTACGATATCTACTAATGGCAATAAGAATGGTCCTTGAATGCCTAATAGGCGACCATGACGAACAGCACGGCGCAAAATACGGCGAAGTACATATCCACGGCCTTCGTTGGATGGTAATACACCATCAGCAATCAACGCTACGATAGCACGAATATGGTCAGCAATAACTTTTAAAGAAATGTCTGTGCTCGCATCAGTATGGTACGTAACACCAGCTTTTTTCGCTGTGGCCTCAATGATTGGGAAAATCAAGTCCGTTTCAAAGTTACTTTCTTTATTTTGCAATACAGATGCCAAACGTTCTAAACCAGCGCCGGTATCGATGTTTTTCTTAGCCAATGGTTCATACGTACCTTCTGCAGTACGGTTGAATTGCGTGAACACAAGGTTCCAAATTTCAAGGAAACGGTCACAATCACAACCTGGCGCACAGTTTGGATCATCACAACCACGTTCCGGTCCTAAGTCGAAGAAAATTTCACTATCAGGACCACATGGGCCTTCGCCGATTTCCCAGAAGTTATCTTCTAAGCGACTGATATGATTCTCTGGTAAACCGATTTCATTATGCCATGTATCGTAGGCTTCTTGGTCATCTGGGTATACTGTAACGTATAATTTTTCTTTATCTAGTTTGATGACTTCTGTTAAGAATTCCCATGCCCAATGGATGGCCTCTTTTTTGAAATAATCACCAAAAGAGAAGTTACCCAACATTTCAAAGAATGTATGGTGGCGTGCTGTACGTCCTACGTTTTCAATATCGCCTGTACGAATTGACTTTTGGCTTGTCGTAATTCGTGTACAAGGTGGCACTAATTTACCTGTGAAAAACGGTTTCAATGGCGCCATACCTGCCCCGATTAATAATAAAGATGGGTCGTTATCTGGAACAAGAGAATAACTCTCTTGCTTTAAATGTCCTTTACTTTCAAAAAAATTCAAATACGCTTGGCGTAATTCATTTCCTGTCATGGTTTCCCTCCTAAAATTGTCTATTGCTTTTATTATATCATAGATTTTGATGAAAGTATGCATTTAGGTAAGGTCATTGCCCTATAAACTCCATTACTATATCAATTATATCGTTGCTTCATCTCCCGAAGCCACATGCCTAGATTTTGATTAAACTTAAGTTTATGGTAGCTTGGATGATCTGCTAACGTTTCTATTGCATCTTTAAAGTTAATTGCAGTTTCTAATTCTTCCTTATTAGGA
>CAUSMY010000086.1:0-6757 GCA_963533015.1 uncultured Veillonella sp. | reverse complement strand
CGTACTATTCAATAAATTTGACCGTAAAAACTATTATTACCCAGATTTACCTAAAAACTGGCAAACGTCTCAATTTGACTTGCCAATTTGCGTAAATGGTCATCTTGATGTAGAAGTGAATGGGGAAACTCGTCGCATTCGTATCAACCGTATCCACATGGAAGAAGATGCAGGGAAATTAGTCCATAGTGGTGCTACTATTTCTAGCTCCGATAGCTCTAATGTAGACTACAATCGTACAGGTGTACCATTGTTAGAAATCGTGTCTGAACCAGATCTTCGTTCTGGCGAAGAAGCACGCCAATATGTGGATAAAATTCGTGCTATTGTACAGTATTTAGGCGTATCTGACGGACGTATGGAAGAAGGCAGTTTGCGTTGTGATGCAAACATTTCTATCCGCCCAGTAGGGGAAACGAAATTAGGAACAAAAACTGAAATTAAAAATATGAACTCTTTAACAGGCATCCAAAAAGGCATTGAATACGAAGCACTTCGTCAAGCAGAAGCATTGGAAGATGGAGAAACAATTGTACAAGAAACACGTACTTGGGATGATAGCAAGGGGATTACTCTTTCTATGCGTAAGAAAGAGAAGGAAAATGACTACCGATTCTTCCCAGAACCAGATTTGGTACCTATTGTAGTAGACCCTAACTATGTGGAAGAAATTCGTCAATCTTTGCCAGAATTGCCAGAAGCGAAACAACAACGCTTCATGGAATCCTATGGATTGTCTAGTGAAGATGCTCGTACATTGACAAGCCAACGTGCTACAGCGGACTATTTCGATGCTGTCGTAGAGGCTGGAGCCGATGCAAAAACAGCATCTAACTGGATCATTGGTGACTTGGCGAAACTTGTGAACGATGCTGGTATTTCTTATGCGGATAGCAAAGTACAACCAAAACAATTGGCTGATATGATTAGCCTAATTGAAAAAGGCACGATTTCTGGTAAAATTGCAAAACAAGTCATTGTCAAAATGTTTGAAACTGGTAAAGATCCAGACAAAATTGTAGAAGAAGAAGGCTTAGTGCAAATCACTGATACTGGAGCCATTGAAGAAATCGTAAAACAAGTCATTGCAGATAATCCAAAATCTGTGGAAGATTTCAAATCTGGTAAAGGTAAAGCTATAGGATTCTTGGTAGGTCAAGTTATGCGTGCCTCCAAGGGTAAAGCAAATCCTGGCGTGGTGAATGAATTGTTGGAGAAACATTTACAAGCTCTATAGGAGTGACTATGAGTCAAGAACAGAAATATGAAGAAGGAACACGGGTTCTTTCAGAAGAAGAGCTACGCAATTTTGAAGGAACTACGATTGATGAAGAGGGGCGTCCTTATGATGCTCCTCATCATGAGTCATCCAATCAAGAAAAAATATACTATACGATGCCTAATGTAAAAACTATACTATGGAATGCCATTAGCTGGAAATGGAAAGTAGGCTTAGCGTTGGGATTGATTGCAATTCTAACAATACTTTTTTTATTAGCTAAATACTTATTTACTGGGTTAGTGATACTATTTTTAGCATGGTTCATTGTTCGTATGATAGGAAACATATTGTGATATGTTATAAATGAGGTTTTTATATGCAGCAAACACTGTCTTGGAAGCGATTTAGCCTACTAGGTGTTGTCACGTTTTTATTTTATCTGTGGATGGCATGGGCGTTACCGATTACTGATACAGTAGAATCCAACTATGCCTTGTCAGCAGTGACCATGATGAAACATGGAGACTACTTATCGCCTATGATTTACGATATCTATTGGTTTGATAAACCCATTATGGCATACTGGGGCTTGATTGCTTCCTTCTCCTTATTTGGTGTCTCAGATATAACGGCTAGAATTCCCTCAGTAGTGGTTTCTACAATGACTGTATTAGCCATGTATCGAGTAGCATTTTCTATCTATCAAGTAGAGAGAATTGCTTTATGGAGTAGTATTGCCTTAGGAACTGCATTAGAATATTGGTATATTGGCCATGCTGTTCTTACAGATGGGTACTTATTATTATTTTCGTTAGGTATTTTCTATTATCTGTATCGAGGAATTACCGACGAAAGTCATCGCCATATGGTATATGCTTATATTTGTGCTGGACTCGCTGTATTGACGAAGGGGCCTGTGGGAATCGTATTGCCGGGGATTATATTGGTTCTCTATGTTCTATTAAATCGACGGATGGATTGGTTCAAATCTTGGCATTTATAGCTGTTGTTGCTCCTTGGTACGGATATATGTATGTAACGCATGGTGAAGCATTTATCAATGGATTCTTGGGACTGCATAATGTAACAAGAGCGACTGTGCCGGAACATCCGACTCGTAACTGGTGGTATTTATACCTTGTCTTATTGCCTGTTGCGATGCTTCCTTGGACTAGTTTTACTTTGCGTGGGTTGAATGAGCAAAAGCATACCTATATATGGTATTGGTCTATCTTTTGGCTAGTAGGAACAGTTTTGTTCTACACGTGTATGGCCACTAAATATCTGACCTATACATTCATCATGATGATTCCTTTAGCGTTATGGACGGGTATGGGCATACATGCTTGTTTAGAACGATACGAACAATCACGAATGACTTTGAAAGTCTTTGTATTATATGCTCTTAGTTCATTTCCGTTTTTATTAGCTTTGGTTGCGGTAGGAACTCAAATGAAACAGATCAATAGTTCGTGGTTGTGGGTGTCAGTGGCAGTATCTTTTGTTGGGCTTATCTATGCTGCCATGAAGAGAACTGGACCTGCGTTGGTTTATGGAGTTTGTCTAAGTGCCATTGTATTTTTCATATCCTTGGCGCCGTCTATTGTACCAATTGTAGAAGGGCAGTCTGGAAAGCCATTGGCAACTATAGTGAATCGTATTGAAGGAAATACTCCAGCAGATGTATATCAATACGGTACATACCAAACATCATTAACGTATTATTTAGGTAGAAATACAGCTTTAATTGATGATAGTGACAATGGTGATGTATGGGATACTGGTAAAAATATTATGCCTAAGATAAGCTCTAAAGAGTTGTTATCTAATGCTGATCGATTACAAAACGCATTGATTTATGTGCCGAGAAAACACCAAAAGGACTTTGAGAAGATGGAATTATTTCAGAAATTAAAAGTAGCACATCAAGATTCTCGAGGAACTTTTTATAGTGGACAATAACATATAGAAAAAGGGACTGTAACAAAATAGCTCTAAATGAAATAGAGGAAAGTTGATTAAAAAGTATCAACTTTCCTCTATTTTTATATAAAGTATGTAGTATTGAATTAAAGAAACACTATTTTCCTTCTGGATCATTGGACAATGGTTGTTGTCCTAACATAGTTGTTAAATTGTTAGCATTAAAACGATACGCTTTGTTTGAGAAGTCACGAGTCACATCATAATTGGCTGATGGAGCATGCAATATACCTACAAGCATATCATACAATAAATCATTAGTGAAATATTGTGTTTCATGATTTTTCAGGGTGTTAGCTGTATCTGGATATGCATTACGGTAAGTAGGGGATAAGTATACCCACATAGGAATTCTTGTCATACCAAAGTTAAAGATATCAGGATTGTGAGATGTTTTAATATTTTCTCCATGATCAGAGAAATAGATCATAGCTTGTAAGTTTAAGTTATCTTTTGCATAGGTATAAATTTCTTGTAACAACCAATCTGTATATAATTGACTGTTAGCATAGGCTTCAATCCCATCTGGATTAGGACCTTTTTTCCATTTGCTAAATTCATGTGGATATCTGTCATTATAGTAGATATGACTACCCATGATATGGATCACAATGAAATTATTTTGATTTGGCTTTACATCCTTTAAGAGTGGCAGTAAGGCACCGTCATATTGATCGGAGAAGGAGTAAGATTCATGTGCCCAACGTGGGGTATCGCTAGCTTTTGCAATTAAAGAGATAGCTGTATCATATTCTCCATATACGCCTTGATTGGATAACCATGATGTATGATATCCAGCTTTTTTTGCTACGTCAATAATCGTAGTCGAATCAAAGAATGGTTTATCATCATATTGGTTGCGTTCTGTTAACGCTCTTTCAAGGGTAGGAACGGTTTGTACATAGGAAGAATAGGCATGTTTAAATACATTAAAATTAGGATCTGCATATAAGGAACCTTGCCAAGGCGTATCGTCATAAGGAAAGTCTGGGGTATACATTTTCATGTAATCTCTCGAAGAAGATTCACCAATGACTAAAATGATAGTTCCAGGTGTTTTTTGTGCAGCTGTTTCGGTTGTAGATAACTGTAAATTTTTATATACGCTGACATGCTTATCATTATAAGTTTGAAGCTCTTTCATGTAGGCTTCTACGCCTAGCCAGTTACTTACGATATCTGTTTGCGGCAGTACATAATATCCACCATAGATGATAAGGATGATGGAAAGCAACCATTTCATATCAGTGTTATATCGCTTAAAAAATGCATTGAGGAAATTATCTTCATCAACTTTGTCAATGCCTCGTATATTCAGGTAATAGAATATACCGAGTAATAATACGATGCCTATGATCACACCGATGATACCACCAACACCGACAATGTTCTTGACAAACCCTAAAGCCTCCTCTGGATTTGTTTGATACAGAGCCATCATAGTAGCAGGGGTAATACAATGCCAAGTCGATAGATAATACCCAATTTGTCCCGCAGGGATAATGAGTAATATAATGTCTAATAATCCGTATCCAATAGCCCAAACCTGTTTTGCTTTCCCCCATTGACGCAACCAATAATGAGTAGCGGTCAGAAAGCAGAAAATGACTAATCCAAATAAAAAGTCATTGGCAAACTCGTAAAAATAAAATGGTTTTTCATAGGACCAGTGAAATAAAAGGGGAAATGTTAAAGCCCAACTAATTCCGACAAGACCATGACCGAGCATATAGCCTTTTGTAAAAGAACTTCGAATCAGGTATTGTAGCACTGTGAGTCCTAAGATAGATGGAAGAAATAATGTCAATGTGTCCTCCCAATCAAATCCTAGGGTAATAGGTTCATAAATATAAAATAGTGCCACTCCAATGATGGTGGACACGATGGTATACAGACCGAGCTGCTGCCATCTTTGACGATGCATATTGTCGCCTCTCTTTCTGGGTGTAGCAATTTTCCCTCATATCATTTATAATACTTAGTAGATACATACACTAGTATGTCTATGTATTATTCTAACCGTTTCGAATTGGAAATGCAATTTTTTCATACAAGGTGTGGTGAAAGCCATGCCTTATTTTTAGTAGAGAGGACTATTCATGAATACCTACGACTTTAAATTAGATATTTTTGAAGGGCCTTTGGACCTACTGTTGCATTTGATTGAAAAAAATCAAATTGATATTTATGATATTCCTATTGTTCATATCACATCTCAATATATGGAAATTTTAAATACATGGAATCAATTTGATATTGTGTATAGTAGCGAGTTTCTAGTGATGGCAGCTACTTTATTGCAAATTAAGTCAAGACTATTACTACCTAAATCAAATGGAAATGATGAACAAACGATAGATGATCCAAGAGATGAATTGGTCAATCGCTTGGTCGAATTTAAAAGAATTAAAGAATTAACCTTGGTGCTTGATGAAAGAGTAGCAGAAGGTTCTTATGTATTTAATCGGCCAGAAGAGCTAAGTGAAATTGGGCTCGATGTGGTGTGCTCAGTCGAGTGGGATGCCTTAGTGGCCTGCTTTCAAAAAGTGCAAGAACGATACAATCGACCAGAGATAGAGGTGCCTAAGGTGACTCTGGAGCGAGAAGAATATACATTAGAACAAGGCATTGAAGATGTGTTGTTAGTGACTAGAGGGAAGCAAGTATCCTGTATGGAATTATTTGAAAAGACTACGTCTAAAGAAGAAGGAGTAGTAACTTTTTTAGCCCTTTTAGAATTAATGAAGCGACAACTACTTAGAATTATTGTGGGAGATCACGATGTATATAGTATAATTGTAGAAGGTGTTGGAGAGGAAGAAATACGATGAGTGGAGTAGAATTTCATCAGTTAGAAGCTGTGTTGTTCGCAGCAGCCTCGCCATTGTCAATGGATACTTTGTCGGATATTTTTGAAGTGTATATACCGGAAATAGAAGATGTTGTGGCTGCTTATGAGGAACTTCTTATCCAAGAACGAAGAGGTATTCGTATTCGTAGGAGTGCTGCAGGCATCGAGTTGGTGAGTGCGCAAGAGTGTAGCGAATTCGTCGGTAAGATTCGCCATCGTGATGAAAAATTATCTGGAGCCGCTATGGAAACATTAGCTGTAGTGGCTTTCAAACAGCCCATAACAAAAGGTGAAATTGAAGAGTTCCGAGGTGTGAACTGTGAAAAAGTATTAAAACAGTTGCTAGCCCGTGATATGATTATCGAATTAGGGCGGAAGGAAACGATTGGACGTCCTGTTATTTATGGCACATCAGAGAATTTTTTGAGAACCGTAGGGGCCAATTCTTTGGAAGAGCTACAGGAATCTATGGTTCTCACTGAGGATATAGAAATACACAAAGAAGGAGGCGTATAATATGGAATTAGAACGCTTACAAAAATATATAGCCCGTTGTGGAGTTGCATCACGACGTAAAGCTGAAGAATTGATAACAGCAGGAAAAGTATTGGTCAATGGAAAGTATGTCAAGGAATTAGGGGCCAAGGTGAACCCTACACGTGATCGTGTGAAGGTAGATGGACAATTGTTGGAACCGGAAG
>CAUSMY010000085.1:0-6785 GCA_963533015.1 uncultured Veillonella sp. | reverse complement strand
ATATGACAGCACAAAAAAGGCCACCAGATATTGCTATCTAATGACCTCTTATATGTGTTATTAAGCTTCTACAGGGTATACAGAAACTTTACGGTTATAACGACCAGCACGTTCAAATGCTACACGGCCAGGAACCAATGCAAACAAAGTATCATCTTTGCCGATACCTACGTTAGCGCCTGGATGGAAATGTGTACCACGTTGACGAACTAGGATGTTACCACTTTTTACAGTAGAACCGTCATGGCACTTAACTCCAAGACGTTTGGACTCGGAATCACGACCATTTTTTGTACTGGAAGCACCTTTTTTAGATGCGAATAGTTGTAATTGGATATTGAATAACATGTAGTTCACCTCCTATTGTTCACTCACTCTAACAAAATCACTATATTGATCCGCCACGTTCTTAATACCAAGAAGCATGGTTTCTAATATAGTTTGTCCTCTTTCAGTAATGGGTTCTGAAAGTAGGATATCTAACTCACCGTCTTCTATACGATACTCCATAGATTGCTGAGCTATCTCATGAAGTCCTAAAAGCGATGTCTGTGAAAGCATAGAAATAGCTGCACATACAATATCTTCTCCGTAGGGACCTGCCTCAGCATGTCCCCGAAAATGACATTCTATAATATGCCCTTCTGCATTGCGTTTCACATCAATGTGAGTCATGATAATTACGCCTCGATTTTTTCGATGCGAACTTTAGTGAATGGTTGGCGATGGCCTTGACGACGACGATAATTGGATTTCGCTTTGTATTTGAAAACCAAGATCTTTTTCGCTTTACCATGTTCAAGTACTGTACCAGTAACTTTTGCACCGTCCACAAGTGGTGTACCAACTTTAACGTCACCGTCTTTAACTACAGTTACAACTTCGTCAAAAGAAACAGTTCCTTCAGCTGCTACATCCAATTTTTCAATAGTGATTACATCGCCTTCGGAAACGCGATATTGTTTACCACCAGTTTTAATAATTGCGTACATTATGACACCTCCTTGTATTCGTACTCGCTGAATGCGGTTATCTAGCCGAAGCCAAATATTATTGACCTCTTCATGCGGCTTGCAATAGTTGGGCGTACCCAAACTATGACTAATTTATTATATATGATAGCACCACAGATGTCAACGAATTTTATAAGAAAACACCCTCAATTTTTACCATTGAGGGCGTTCTATCATTCACGTTATTAACGATTAGTAAGGCACTTCTGTTTTACGAGCTACACCTGTTTTAATCGCTGTTTCAGCTACTGCTTTTGCTACTGCTAATGGAACACGTTTGTCGAATGCATTGGCTACTACGTAGTCTTCTGCTAGTTCCTCATCTGTTACAAGAGCTGCTAGCGCCTCAGCGGCCGCCAATTTCATTTCATCATTGATTTCACGCGCTTGTACGTCGATGGCACCGCGGAAGATACCAGGGAATACGTTTACGTTATTGATTTGATTAGGCGCATCGCTTCGGCCTGTACCCATAACACGTACGCCAGCTGCTTTCGCTTCTTCATACATTACTTCTGGCACTGGGTTAGCCATTGCAAATACAATCGCATCATCTGCTAAGCTTTCTAAAATTTCTTTACTGAAAGCCCCTGCTGCAGATACACCTAACAACACGTCTGCACCTTTAGCAATCTCTGTTAAATTGCCAGTTTTTGTTTCTTGGCCTAATGTTTTGATCAACTCAGCTTGTAAAGAGTCAAGACGTTTGTAGTCTTTATTTAATACACCGGAGCTTACCATTAAAGTAATATCACGGGCACCAGCTAAGTATAACAAGCGGGCAATATTAGCACCTGCTGCACCTGCCCCATTCACCACGATTTTCACTTTGGATAAGTCTTTTTTCACAAAGCGAAGAGCTGCTTTTACACCTGCCAAACAAGCGATAGCTGTACCATGTTGGTCATCATGGAATACAGGAATTTCTAGTTCTTCTTTCAAGCGATTTTCAATTTCATAACATTTAGGGGAAGAAATATCTTCTAAGTTAATGCCTGCAAAGTTTTTTTGTACTAATTTTACAGTATTAATTAACACATCTGGATCTTTAGTATCGATTACTAAAGGAATACAATCTACATTACCAAAACGTTTGAACAGTAGGGATTTACCTTCCATTACTGGAATCGCTGCGGCTGCTCCGATATCGCCTAAACCCAATACACGAGTACCATCGGATACAACAGCTACCATGTTGGAACGACATGTTAAGTCGAAGGATTTATCTTCATCTTCTTTGATGTGAAGGCATGGCTCCGCTACACCTGGCGTGTAAGCTACTGTTAAGTCATGAGCATCTTTTAATTCGTATTTTGTACCAGTTTGTAAGAAACCTTTCAGTTCCAAGCGTTTTTCAATTGCCTCTTGTTTTACGTCCATGGTAAAACCTCCTAGATTTTTAATGATGGTAAGTTTCTACCGTAGAATATTTCAGCCATCTCTTGTTTGAGTTGTTGGTTGATTTGTTTGCGCTCTTTCAGCGTCAAATCTTCTTCGGTGATACCAAACAAATAATTATTAATATCGTACTCTTTCAGCATCATTTTGGTATGGAAAATATTTTCTTGATACACATTCACATCGATCATATTGTAAAGATTACGAGTTCTAGAGTTAATGTAGTTTTGAATAGAATTCATACGATGGTCGATAAATAATTTTTTACCGTGAATATCGCGAGTGAATCCACGCACTCTGTAATCTAAGCTAATGATATCGGAGTCAAAGCTATCAATTAAATAGTTCAATGCATTCAATGGAGAGATCTGTCCACATGTAGACACATCAATATCTGCACGGAATGTACTTACCCCATTGTCTGGATGACTTTCAGGATAGGTATGCACTGTTAAATGGGATTTGTCGAGATGCATAACAACATCATCTTTATCCACATGATCAACAGGCTCTTCCGAAATTAGAATGGTTACACTGGCCCCTTGTGGATCATAATCTTGCTTCGCCACATTGAGTACATTAGCTCCAATAATATGTGAAACTTCTGTCAAAATATCAGTCAAACGCTGTGCATTATAAACTTCGTCAATGTATTCGATATATTGGCGTTTTTCTTCTTCTGTACGCGTATAACAAATATCATAAATATTAAAACTCAAGGTTTTTGTTAAATTGTTGAACCCATAGAGTTTCATTTTATTTGATTTTACAGATGTATCCATAATGTAATATATGCCTTCCTTATAATACTTATCTTTATTATATCGAATTCCATCTATATATTCAAGTCTTTCGATATATTTTTTAACTATTATTATTAATTACTTAACTATTGTCTGCTGTAACTGCTCTACTAATGCCCGTAGCGCTTTACCTCGATGACTAATTGATTGTTTTTGTTCCATCGATATATTGGCCATCGTTGTTTTTAATTTAGGAATGTAAAAGTGTGGATCATAACCAAATCCGCCTTTTCCCATTGGCTCCAACTGGATGATTCCTTCACAAGTCCCTGTAGCGCGAACTAACTGTCCATCTGGATTCGCCCATACAAGAGCGCATACATAACGAGCTTTCCGCTCCTCTATAGGTACCTCCGCCAATTTTGCCACAAGTTTTTTGTTATTATCTCCATCATTGCCATGACTACCTGCATATCTAGCTGAATAAATACCTGGGGCACCGCCTAAAACATCTACTTCTAATCCAGAATCATCGGCTACGCAAGGTAGACCACAAGCTTCTGCATAATACATCGCTTTTAGTTCTGCATTTTCCATGAAAGAAGATCCTGTTTCCTCTGGCTCCTCCACGTCTACGATGTCATCGATGGTGCGCACTTCGAAGCCGAGTTCTTCAAAGGCTGCTGTAAATTCACGAATCTTACCTTTGTTACGTGTAGCTAAAACCACTGCTTTCGGAGGATTTTCACGACCTACCATATGACCTGCTTCGCCTAATGCGTCTCGTTGTATATCCATCAATTGTTTTGTGGCACTTTCACCTAAATCTAACAGCGTATTCAGTTCATCTCGAGTAAATGTTCCATGCTCGCCTGTGCCTTGGACTTCTACTAGCTGACCTTTGCCAGTACATACCACATTCATATCAACGATAGCTGCACTATCTTCTTCATAGCATAAATCCACCATAGGACCCTCTTGCCCAATCCCAATAGATATAGCGGCTAAATAGTCCGTCACTGGGAATTTACCATACCCATCGTATACTTTATGAATGGCATCTACTAAAGCCACAAATGCACCTGTAATGGAAGCTGTTCGTGTGCCACCATCAGCTTGTAACACATCGCAATCTACAGTAATGGATACTTCGCCTAATGCTTTCAAATCCACTACTGCTCGCAAAGCCCTGCCAATGAGACGCTGAATTTCTACAGTTCGACCTGTTTGCTTGCCTTTTGCCGCCTCTCTAGGTACCCGAGTATGTGTAGCCCGTGGCAACAATGAATATTCAGCTGTGACCCAACCAGTTCCTGTGCCTTTTAAAAACCGTGGCACTCGTTCTTCGACGCTGGCTGTACAAAGCACTTTTGTATTGCCACATTCAATGAGGACGGAACCCTCTGCATAGGCTGTATAGTTTCTAGTTATTTTCACGGGGCGCACATCTTGAAGCCCTCGACCATCAATTCGCATCGTCATTCCTCTTTCCCATCTACTGGATTACATATACCTATTATTATACACAATCTCATGGCTGATTGGCAATTTATGTTGGCCTTTGTCTGATGGTATATCCCCCTTTGTAAGTAGGCTATCTTTTCCTTTACTCCTCAATCAGAATGCGGCATGCTTCCTCACAAACGGTCCTACGTAATGTTTGCTCCGGAGCATACCGCATTCTTTTCAACATTTATCTTAAACAGCAAAACTAGCCTACTTACCTATATCACCTGACATTTTGCCTCCATCAGTCAAAGGCAAGCATCTCCGCCTATGTCCGTCTATACGATTGTATATAATCATCGTTATGCGAGGGAGGGATCACGGGAGCAGATTGTACTTGTCTCCAAAGAAATATGTATAGGATATAAAGTATAGTTGTGCACAAAAATACGGCGCACCTATCTACAAACATCACTTCGTATCATTTGCAGCTAGTGCCCCGTACGCTAATTCAAGTTCTATATCTTCATATTATACCCGTAACATAGACTTCAAGAACGCTTGTGTTCTTGGGTTTTGTGGATTTCCAAATACATCTTCAGGGGTTCCCTCTTCTTGTATCTTGCCATCAGCCATAAAAATCACTCGGTCTGCTACTTCACGGGCGAAAGCCATTTCATGGGTGACGATAATCATGGTCATATTATCTTCTGCTAATTCCTTGATGGTTCGTAGTACCTCACTAGTGAACTCTGGATCCAATGCTGATGTAGGTTCATCAAAGAGCATAATTTTTGGTTTCATTGCTAATGCTCTGGCAATGGCTACCCGTTGTTTTTGTCCGCCAGATAAGGTACTAGGGTACACATCTCTCTTATCCCAAAGGCCTACTTTTTCTAGCAACGCTTGTGCGATAGGTAATATATCACTATCTTTCAGCTTTTTCACCATTCTCGGTGCCACCATGATATTTTCTAATACTGTCATGTGCGGAAATAAATTAAAGGATTGAAATACCATCCCCATGTTTAATAAAATCTGTTGCTGTTCTTCTTTAGATACGTATATCGCCTCATTTGCATTGGTTGGTGTATCCACCAAGGTCGCTCCATCGACGATGATGGTCCCTTTTTGTATCGTTTCTAGTTGTCCTAAACAACGAAGAAAGGTGGATTTACCTGATCCAGAAGGACCAATGATGGACACCACTTCGCCTCGATCCATGGACAGGGATACGTCCTGCAAGACCGCCACTGATCCAAAGCTCTTTTCAATATGTAACATGTCTATGAAAGCCATGGTTTCCTCCTAATCTTCGTAAATCGCCATACGACGTTCTAAATATTGATATAACTTCGTCAATACAAATGTCATGGCCAAATAAAATACGCCGGCTACGATGAATGCAGTAATATCGAAATCTCGTTGTACAATGCTGCGCGTGATACGCAAGATATCATTCATAGCTAATACATACACCAAAGACGTATCTTTCAGTAATGTAATCGTTTCATTCGCTAATGGTGGCAGCACTCGTTTGATGACCTGTGGCAAAATAATTTTATACATGGTCTGTACATAGGTAAAGCCCAATACTTTTGCCCCTTCATATTGTCCTTTTGGAACAGATTGAATGCCGCTGCGGAATATTTCACACAAGTACGCAATGTAATTCAACACGAAGGACAGTACCGCCGCTGTCATATCTGTTAACTCAAAACCGTCAATCATGAATGGCAAGCCGTAATAGATGAGCAAAATTTGCAACATCAATGGGGTGCCACGCATGACATACACATAGGCATCTACGATAGTTGTGACCACACGATTTGTACTCAAACGAAGCAGTGCAAAAAGCAACCCCCCTGGCACCGACAAGATGATAACAATGAAGAACAAGGACAAGGTCACTTGGAATCCGCCGGCAATAGCCGGGACTATCTGTAACATATATTCCAATACATCCATGTTTATTTATACTCCTCTTTTGTCAAGATGGATGTGCTGCCAAACCATTTTTGCGCCAATTTGTCAGCCGTACCATCATTCATCACTTCTTGTAACGCAGCATCAACTTTTGCTTTCAACGCTTCATCTTCCTTGCGCATACCTACACCTACTTTTTCACTGGCAAAGGAGCCTGTCGCTACCGTGAACACATTATTACCTTTTTTGCCGATTAAAT
>CAUSMY010000084.1:0-6798 GCA_963533015.1 uncultured Veillonella sp. | reverse complement strand
CCAATATCAACAATTATATTGACAGCTTGACCTAACAATTGTCTAAAATTGCCTTTAGCCGTTGGATTTTCATAAATTAATGATTCCAAACGATCTAATCCTTCTAAAGCCCCATTTGCATGGGTTGTTCCAAATCCACCTGGATGGCCAGTATTCCATCCTTTTAACAAATCATAAGCAGAACCATCACGAACTTCCCCAACGATAATTCGATTTGGAGAATTACGCATAGATAGCCAAATCAATGTTTGCATCGTTACGCTTTTATTCGGATCAGCATCTACTCTTGTTTGCATTCGTAAACAATCATTAATATTGGATTGTAATTCGCTTAAATCTTCTAAAATAACCGTTCGATCATATGGCGTATATAATTCAACACACTTCAATAATGTGTTAAGAAATGTAGTTTTCCCTGTACCAGTCCCGCCTGTTACTAATATATTTTTATGTTCTTTTACGGCGTTAACTAAATAATCAGCGCCTTCTTTTGTAATAAACCCCTTTTGAATATATTCTTCAAACGAGAATATAGTAGATGCTTTTTTACGAATCATAAATGTTGGATTCCTAACTAGCGGTGGTAACTGTGCTTGAAAACGAGCATTTAACGAATACAATTCACACCCCAAATGTGGACGATCATTATTAATAACTTCATTAACAGCACCTGCCACCGCCTCAATAAGAACTTTAGATTCAGACGGAGATAAGTAAATATCTGTTTTTTGTTTCCCTGTAGTTAAATCATTAACAAATACATAGCCATCTTCATTAACATACACTTCCCCAATTGTATCTTGCTGTAATATAGGCCATAATCGACCGAATGAATATTCAAGCATACTATTAACTTTTTTATTAATAGCTTCTTGTGTGTTTGTTTCAGTCATCTTATTCACCAACTACTGGAGTAATATCTTCAGTAGGTTCAGAAGATAAAGATTCTAAATATGCTTTCCCTTTTGTATAGAACTCATCTAAGGCCCTATTTTCGTCCTCAGAGGCCTTTATATACTCATTGGCATATAATAAGGCTCCAAGACGAATTTCAACGCTCTCAAAGCCAAATTCTGAAAACATTTCATTAGCACCTGTAGCTTCAGCTATTAAACTATCTTTTAAGATTAAACTTTTAAGACGTTCAATTTCTTGTTCATGGTTAATAATCGCACTATCATGTTTTTCTAATCGTTTTTTTGCATCAATAGATTTTTTTAACGCTGTAAATAGCGTATTTTTTTTAGCCATATCATCACCTAAATTATTTTTTCAATTACAATATCATCTATCGTATCAATGGAATGTTTAGTTTCTTGTGTTGTTGGTTGTGTTTGTGTGAGAGTTGTAGGTTGTGTGTTAGGAGAGTTTAATTTTGAAATAACATCTGATTTAGTAGGTGCATTCATAACACGAGAACTAAAATACGAATCCATATAATACTTTACTTTTTCAGTCAAAATAGGCTTTTCGCCAGTCATAAAAATTAATTCTTTATCGCCCATCCGTTTTGATTCATCAGCCGTCATTAAACTTTTAGCAATATAGCTATTACTATGGGATTTACCTTGAAAGAATCCAGGTTGTTTAGACCAAGTTTCCACTTCTTCAGTATATTTACCAAGCTGCTTTTCAATTTCATCGGCTGTAACTGTATCATTCGGAGCATAAAAAATCTGAATATGACAGTTAGTTACAATAGAATTTTCTTTTGTGTAAATTTTTTGTAACTGTGGTAAACCTTGACATATCATAAACGCTTTTAATCCATACCCCGCAATGTATGCTAACTGTTCTTCAAAGGTATCCATACGACCCAGTGCAGGAAATTCATCAAGTAACAATAAACACCTATGCTTAAAGGTATCAACTTGTTTACCATTTTCAAATTTCATATCTCGAGTATTATGGCGAACAATCATTTCAACAAGTAGACGGAATAATGGTTGAATACGTTTAATATCAGAAGGCGGAGTAATTAGATATAACGTAACAGGATCCTTATAGTTCATAATGTCATACAATGTGAAATCACTTTCATATGTATTCATAGCAAGAACAGGATCAGAATATAGGGTTAATAAGGCATTAGCGGTAGAAACAACGGAAGCCCGTTCATTTTCCGCTTTTGAAGCAATATCAATAAACGATTCAAACGCAATAGGATGCGTTGTATTAAGACCTGGAACAGTTAGATTAGTAGCTTCTGGATATAAAGAACGCATATGTTCTGTAGTTACAGTAATCATTTTGCGTTCTCCATAGGTTTTACTATTACGATCAGCATCAATCGTTTCCATTGGCATACCTTCTTCTGGCCAATGTTTATATTGCGTTAACGATTCAACGGATTCAAAGAACCCTAACGCTTTATAATTTCCAGGATTATCTGGATCTGGTACTAATGAATTTTTTAATGTACTTGCTAATTGATTTAACGTTAGAGGTGCATTTTCTGTAGGATTAATAATATGTGCATAATGCATATGACATATCAATCCTACAAGCAAGTTACGAGCAGATAATTTCCAGTGATCCAAATCGCCTTTCCCTTCAGGGTCAACAATAATCCCTGCGACGTTCTGAATGTCACTAATTTCATATTTTGTACCAAATCGAACTTCATTAAACGGATTAAATCGTGCAGACGTGCCATCAGATGCTGTAGGTTCAAATTTTATAACCTTTTGCCCCATTACTTTTTGACGATAGCCTGCGGTTATCCCCCAGTTTTCACCTTTAATATCGGTTACAATACAAGACCCTTTCCATTCTCCTAATAGTGTTGGAACAATTAAGCCAACGCCTTTACCAGAACGAGTTGGGGCTAAGACAATCATATGATGCTTATCATCATGCTTAATATACTTGTATTTGTATAAACCAAGCTTTTTACCCCATGTCATTAGCCATGAATTAATTTTTTGAGGTGAAATCAATGTTCCTAATATATTAGTCAGTGCTTCTTTGCGGAGCAAGCCAGTTTCTTGAATACCGCAAATAACACCAGATTTTGGGAAGAATCCCATTTTCTTAATATCCGCAAATTCAGCATAGGATGCATTACCATGATAGTCTTTCACTGGTTTTTTCATGTTAGCAAAGCTAACACCAATCATAGCAACAATCCAAACTAATAAAGGCAATGCAGACTTCATTACTAATGAAGGTACATATTTACCAAATAAAGCAATCCAGACTAAATATTTGAAAAACCAATAATAAGGCGTTGTACCAATAGTAAATAAAGGTTGCCCTATTAGTGGATCATAATGAACATAAGAGGCTAATAGTTGGGTTGAACAAGCTAACGCAACGCATAATGTAATTAAGGCCAATAGAACCCTAATCATAACTATTCACCATAATAAGGTTCTAGGGCTAAATCAGAATTTAACATGACATTAAATTCAAATCCTGGACGAATAATAGCCGTTGCACCGACTTCCAATTTTTTCTTAACAATTTCATTGCCAGTGTTTAACACATTAGAAATTGCATGATTAATGGCTTCTTGACCAGATGAACGTTCATTTGAACCACTTCCATCACTAGAAGATCCTGCAATACCTGCTAATAGACTGGTGATAAAAGATGCGCCAACAGCTTTACCAGTATGTTCAGAATACAAATCTTTTACACCACCAAAGCCCATTGCATCAACACCTAGCGAATTGTTTAAAGCAACACTATTGCCATCAGGGAACATAATACGAGTAAATTTAACAGATACACGACCTGCATTCATTCCACTACCGTCATATTCACCAATTAAGCGAGAGCCAGCAGGAATTAAAATAGAAGAGCCTGTAATAGAATCATACACATTTTCACGAACTTGCGCTGTTACAGAGCCATTAAGTGAGGAATCAATACCAGTTATAAGTGTTACTGGTACAAGAGTACCTGTTAGCAACACACGATCAGCGGATGTATAACTACTGTAATCAGGAGTACTTGCTGTTGTAGAAGAACTAGAATCAGAACTATCACTAGAATCAGAAACAGAATCAGTAACAGCATTACCACCACTTAATGCAAACGCAATAGCACTAGCATATGGATTATTACGGCTTGTAATAGAACTACCACCTGCATTTCCAGATACCGATTGATAGTTAGAAGAACCCCCACTAGAAACTGGAGCAGAAGCATTATAAGAACCTGTTCCTACACGATTAGGAACTTGTCTAACGGTATTATTACCGCTTGCTTGTGGTACAGATTGCGTACCTACAGTATTACCAGAACCAGGGGCGCCTGTTTTTTTCTTAGAAGCTGCATCTAGTTTTTTCTCATTATCATACTGACCCATTGATGCATAAGAATCAAATCCTAAATCAGGGCCTGCTACAGCACCGCCATTAGCACTATTCACGCCAACAGAAGAACTTGCTTGATTAGAATTAGTCTTATTGTTACCACTATCCATATTATGCATTACCATAGCAGCAGCTGAACCAAATGCAATAAGGCCTATAGCACCATATACAGCGCCTTTTTTAAAGCCTTTTACAGCAGGTTTAGTATCATCATTAGAGAATGTAGCGGCTTCTACATCATCAAAGCTTTCTGTATCATTAAGTTGTTCCTCATCGGGTTTATGTTCATTACGAGAAGAATCACCAAATTCAGATTCTGTTTCAGAATCAAATTCAGTATATTCATCAGGTTCACGTTTGCCTAATACTTTATTAAACAAATCTCTAATAGCCATTATTTAGCCCCTCCTTTCTGAAGATTAGCAATTCTATCTTTTAGAGGAACCCAATCAATTGAATGATTAGAGTTTGTTGTTGCAACACTAGTTACATTGCTAACAGGATTATTATCACTATCACGAGTAATAATAATACGTGGTTTACCTTGTACATCTAGTTTAGCGTGATTAACTGTATCTTTAATAGATTGTTGTAAGGCCTGTTTAACTTGATCTAAATCAGACGATTTACGTTGTTTATCAGTCTTAATTTGTTCTGTATTTACTGATTGAAGAGGAATACCTACTTCATCATTAAGAACAGCAGACGCTATACCACCTTGATTAAGTGTTTGATTTAACTCTTTCACCTTAACAGGTTTAATACCTGCTTCTTTATTATTGACAACAGTTAAATACGAATCTGTTTTAAAACGTAGTTGTAAACGAGCTAACACGGTATCAATTACAATATAATGACCTTGCAAACGACTATTTACCATAGATAATTTGCCTTTTTTATCAACAGAGTATACTACAGGTAAATTTCTAATGTTTGTTGTAGGCACTTCAATATATGTCTTAATACCATCATCCCAAATACTATTAGGAATTAACGTTTTTCGTACATTTTGTGCTTTTTCATACTTATAATCACGATTGATTTGCTCTACTGTACTAGTAGAATCTTTTTGAGTACTACTTTGACTAATAGTAGTGGTTGAATCTACAGCAGGCGTTAGATTGTTAAAAGATACAACATCATCATAGTACTCATCTTGTCTAACAATAAAACGATACGAACGTTTATTAGTATTAACAATCAAGTTTGTAGTTTTAGCTTCTTTGACTACAGGTTTTAAGTATACATGAGGTGTTTGATCAACTACAGCCGTTGATACTTTCCAATCATCAGTATTACCTGCAACGATGCTAGTTAGTTTTTCATTACGACCAAGTGTTAAGTCCGTTAAATACCCTAGCTTACCACGCACTTTAAATTGATTGTTTTGATTATACGTATAGACAACATTGGAGCCTGTTAAATTACTGTCATGTGGCGTAATATAACCAGGTTCAATAGCAGCAAACGAAGTACCACCTATACACATAGTTGCAAGTGACATAGCAATACATAATTTACGAGCTTTAGATTGCATTATTTATCACCTGCTTTCTGGTTTTGTTGAGCTGTATTAGCTTTTTTAGCAGGTTCACTGCTTTGCGCAGCGTTTTCAAGACTGAAAGAAATATCTGTAATTTTAATGCCAAGTGGATTCTTATACAAATCAGCTTCAGTTCCTAATTCACCAGTTTTAATAGTAAACGTACCGATGTAATTTTGTTGCGTACCTTGACCACTATTAATACCGTAATCTACTTCTTGCCAACGAATTTGATATGTATTATCCGAGTTAGACAAGCGAGTAATACCAAGCACAGTAGGTTCTACTGTAGAAGAGCCAAGCTTACTAAAATGGCCTTGTGATTCACTAATAGCATTAAGTTTTTTAGCTGCTCCTTCTGTTAAGAATATTTGAGCATCTTTCCAGTTCTTTTGATATACCACTGGATCAAGTGGTACTGTACGAACTTTTTTAATAAAGTCCGTTAAGAAGTACTTTGTTTCTGCCTCTGTGGGCTTATATTCTTGCTGTGTTACAGGGCCTACAGCATCGGTATAACCTGTCACTTTATCTGCACGAATAATAAACGGAATATATTCACTCCGTGTTGCCAAGTAGCCTGCTGATATAGATGCTACTAACGCTACTAGCGTTGCACCAACAGCAATCTTCTTGAATGTGTTTGCACTATCTAAGATTCGCTCGACGTATGAGAAGTGTTCTTCTCTACCTTTCAGGAACGGATCTAAGGCAGTGCCTTTTTCTTTAAAATCTGTCAAAGAAAATACCTCCCTTTTTTTAATATGAGAAATAAAACCAGATAATTAAATTATCTCACTATATCATAATGTATAATTCAGTGAATGACAATTAAAAAACTCATATTATTTTAAAATAATATGAAATACTATTTTGAGATCTGATTAAAATTATTATTTTGTACTGTTAAACATAAGAATTAGAATTTTGAAT
>CAUSMY010000083.1:0-6815 GCA_963533015.1 uncultured Veillonella sp. | reverse complement strand
AAACGCCGAAAGTACTTGGCTGGAAACGGCCTGGGAGGATAGGAAGTTGCTGATTTGCATTAGCGGAGGGCTAGCTTAGGCTAGCCCAGCTAAATACCTTGGTTCTGCTACAAGAATCACTTGACAAAGTATCAACTTTACGTTATACTGATAAAGTCGTAAAGATAGGGGTATAGCTCAATTGGTAGAGTAGCGGTCTCCAAAACCGTTGGTTGTGGGTTCAAGTCCTACTGCCCCTGCCAACTCAATTTAATATGACTCAGTAGCTCAGCTGGATAGAGCGTTTGACTACGAATCAAAAGGTCGGGGGTTCGAATCCCTCCTGGGTCACCATCTTATGCGGGAGTGGCGGAATTGGCAGACGCACCAGACTTAGGATCTGGCGCCATTGGCGTGGGGGTTCAAGTCCCTTCTCCCGCACCAATTCAGAAATAAGCGAATAGTAGATATTCGCTTTTTTTGCTATATGCAGTGTAGAGCATTGCAAATTAAAGTATTGATACAAGGAGGTTGCTATGAAAGTTACAGATTTAAGCTTTTTAGCATCTGCAGTTTCCGGATTACGTGAAACTCGTTGGAACAAAGAAATATTCAAAGCCTTTTTCTTCGGTCTTACTGTAGGTGCGTATTTAATATATGCAGCCCTTCATTATATTGAAGAATCCACAAATACGGCGATTAAAGAAAACTTAGAATAATCATAAGGGCTATAGATGTCTATAGCCCTTTTTTGTATGCGATACTCTTACATACATAAACTAGATTCACTTTCTTTCAAAATACATGAATAAGAAAATCTAACTTATATAGAGTCAAGGAGTACGATATATTACTTCTGTAGTATCATACATTATTTATACCGAGCTAAGGGGTAAAAAAATATGATATTGGAAATATACATTATATAATAAGTACACAATAAAGAAACATACCCATATAGCATTGACTACGGGCGTGTCAAAGAAAGGAATGATATATGTCCATGACATATAGGCCTATATTAGATATAACAGGAACGATGAAAGACACCGTAGATTCCTTTCATAAGAAAGGAACGACACAAATCTATGGATTAGGTGGGTCACAAAAGTCATTTATATATAGCCAAGCAATACTGGCAAAGACAAATCGTCCTACCGTGATTGTTACACACGATAAGGCACATAAAGAAATGTGGGAACGAGATTTACAATGTCTCTTGCCAGAAGTGCAAGTACTATCGTTTCCTATCGTAGATCGTACGCTTTCACAGTGGACTGCAAAGAGTCTAGATACACAGGCGAAGCAGATGGAATCATTAGGGTCATTGGCTCTGGGAAAGGCAGTCATTGTACTGGCTACGATGGAAGAAGCAGCTCAATATGTGACAGATCCTAAAAGCTTACTTGAGAACATTGTGACCATTGGAATAGAACAAGATATACCGCAAGAGGAGCTATTAGCATCTCTAGTAGGTATTGGATATGAACGAGTGGACCAGGTGGAATATCGTGGTCATTTTAGCGTACGTGGAGATATTATAGATATATATCCTATTCAATGTGACTCCCCATTTCGAATTGAGTTCTTCGGGGATACAGTAGATACGATTCGTCAGTTCAATGTAGATACGCAGCGCTCGATTCAAAATGCTGAGGAATGTATGGTATTACCTATCCATATAGAGGCACAAGAAACAACAGCATCTATACTATCCTTTATGAAAGACGCTTTGCTGTTGTTAGATGAGCCAAAACGAATAGAAGAATCAATCCGTAAAATCCATGTAGAAGATACTTCTAATGGTGAGTTATATATGGATTGGAAAGAATGGAAAGCATCCTCAGAAGCAACTACAACAATTTTATTCACCATGATGCAACGCTCTACGGGATGGGGAAAACCATCTACGATAGGGATGATGGGTAAAAGTATTGCTTCCTATGAGCGACAAATCCCTATGCTTATAGATGATATCAAGTTCAATGCTTCTTTAGATCGGCAGATAGTATTAGTGTTACATAACCAACAGCGAAGAGAAGCCATTGAGGGTGCATTACTAGAAAATAGCATCTCCTATGTACATCGTGACACATGGGAATGGACAGCTCCTGCTGTATTAATCATAGATGGTATCTTATCCGAAGGATTTGAACTGCCTCATGCCAATTTGACTGTCATCACGGAGGGAAATATCTTTGGCTTTCAGAAGAAAAAAATTCGGAAGAAAGTAGATAAAGGGCAGGAGATTAAGTATTTTACCGACATCACTGTAGGTGATTATGTGGTACATAGTATTCATGGTATTGGTAAGTATCGTGGATTGAAAACCATTGAAACGGAAGGCATTCATCGAGATTATATTGAAATCGATTATGCAGGGACAGATCGTTTATTCTTGCCAGCTGACCATTTGGACCAATTACAAAAATACATCGGCAATGAAGGCGTTACACCGAAGCTTCATAAGATGGGTGGCAAGGAATGGGTTAAGACAAAAACTAAAGCCCAAAAATCGATTGATGATTTAGCAGATACCTTAGTGGAGTTATATGCTAAGCGAGAACTCATCGAAGGCTTTGCATTTTTACCAGATCAACCATGGCAACGAGAGTTTGAAGATCAATTCCCCTATGAGGAAACGGAAGACCAATTGCAAGCCATCCAAGAGATTAAAACATCTATGGAGTCCCCTAGACCGATGGATCGACTATTATGTGGTGATGTAGGGTTTGGTAAAACAGAAGTGGCTATGCGAGCTATGTTTAAAGCCGTTATGAGCGGTAAGCAGGTAGCCATGTTAGTTCCCACAACGGTATTATCTGAACAACATCATAAAAATTTCGTGCATCGCTTTTCCCAATTTGGCATCCGAGTAGAAGTATTAAATCGATTCCGTTCTGCAAAAGAAAAAAAAGAGATTATGAAAGCGGTCCAAGAAGGATATATCGATATCTTAATCGGTACACATGCTCTACTAAGTAAGCAAATCCAGTTTAAACGATTGGGGTTACTAGTAGTTGATGAAGAGCAACGATTTGGTGTAGCGCAAAAGGAAAAATGGAAACAATGGGCTACAAATATCGATATTTTAACGCTCAGTGCGACGCCAATTCCAAGAACATTGCATATGTCTTTAGTAGGCGTGCGAGAAATGAGCGTTATCCACACGCCGCCGATGGAACGATTGCCAGTACAAACTTACGTAGTAGAGTTTGATATGCAGGTCGTAACAGAAGCTATACGCCGTGAATTACAGCGAGGCGGACAAGTATATTTTGTCTATAATAAGGTGCAATCCATTACCCATATGGAAGAACAGCTGCAACGAGCTATGCCTGACCTTAGAATTGCGGTGGCCCATGGTCAGATGGCAGGGACAATGATGGAACATATCATGCAAGACTTTACGGAAGGTCAATACGATGTGTTGCTGTGTACGAGCATTATTGAAACAGGATTAGACATTCCTAATGCAAATACGATTATTATCTACGATGCAGATCACTTGGGGCTTTCACAATTATATCAAATGCGAGGACGTGTGGGCCGTTCTAGCCAACGGGCTTATGCGTATTTTATGTATCGTCCTGAAAAAGTATTGAATGAAAGTGCAGAAAAACGGCTGAAAGCCATTCAGGAGTTTACAGAGCTAGGGGCAGGATTTAAATTAGCCATGCGGGATATGGAAATTCGAGGAGCCGGTAATTTACTGGGGGCCCAACAACATGGTAATATCGCAGCGGTGGGCTTTGCTATGTATGCAGCCATGTTAGAAGAAGCTATCGCAAAAGCACAGCAAAAAGAGGTGCCAGAACGGCCATTACCAGCACCTGTGGTGGATGTGGGCATCGATGCATTCATAGATAGTGCCTATATCCACGATGAAGCGCGCAAAATACCTGTATACCAACGGTTATTACAAATCAATACGAAAGCAGGATTAGATGATTTTGTAGATGAATTAATTGACCGTTTTGGATCGCCTACCAAGCCAGTAGAGCGATTGATTAAGCTAGCCGCTATAAAAGAGCGAGCGCGAGCATTGGGGATGAAGAGTATCGTCCGAAGAGAGGACCAAATCATCTGTACTTGGCAAGATGAATCGAAAATGGCGGACTGGGATATGGGCGCCATTAGTGAAGATGTGTGGAAACATATGAAACATCGTGGATTATCGCCTACAGTATGGGCCTATCAGGTGCAGCAAGGCAGTGTCATTCGCCAAGTAGAACAAGTGCTTACCGAATTTGAGCGAAAGCTTCCGAAGGAGGTGTAAGATGACAGGATTTATGAAAGGGGCTATGATTTTGACCATAGCAGGGCTGTTGGTTAAGGTCATTGGTGCCATCAGCAAAGTCATTGTAGCTCGTATCCTCGGTGGTGAGGGCGTAGGGTTGTATCAAATGGCCTACTCCCTATATCAATTAATCATCAGTATTGGTGCTGCTGGATTACCTGTGGCTATCTCTATTATGGTGGCTCGTAAAGTAGGACAAGGCGATATACGTGGGGCCCGTCATATTTTCAAAGTGGCACTTATTACGATGGGAATCATAGGGGCTTTACTGAGTCTCACCTTTTACGGAGCTATTCCGTATATCATAGAGGCAAGGGTGATTACCGATAGTCGTGCGGAAGGTGCCTTGGTGGCGGTGGCGCCAGCTATTGTCATCGTGTCTATATTAGCTTGCTTTCGGGGCTATTTCCAAGGCTTTCAAAATATGTTGCCTACAGGCATTTCCCAAGTCTGTGAACAACTAGCTCGCGTCATTGTTATGGTAGGGGCGGCTATGTATTTCTTGCCACAGGGAATTGAGTTAGCCTCTAGCCGTGCAGCACTGTCATCTAGTATTGGTGTCACATTAGGTCTCTTGGTATTGCTGTATTATTACAGGCGTGAGACACAAACTATCGTGGAATCAGCACCTTTAGAATCACCGAAGGCAATTATTAAAGAATTGATACTACTCGCATTTCCAGTGGCCATTGCGAATATTATGATTCCCTTAATCGGCGCTATCGATTTATGGCTTGTACCACAGCAGTTGATGCTCACTGGCTATGGAAAAGAAGAGGCAACTACGGCCTTTGGGTACCTCACGGGTATGGCAACGTCTTTAATTAGCTTGCCAGTTATCGTGACTATGTCCTTGGCTACCAGCCTTGTACCTGCTATTTCAAGGTTAGACTTACACACAGATCTAGAGGAAATATACCATCGCATGGAAACTGCTTTGCGTATGACCAATTTAGTAACTATACCGGCCTTTGTGGGCCTGTGTGTATTAGCGACACCCATCTCTATGATGATGTTCAATACCCCTCATGCAGGGGGTGCCATTGCTGTGCTTAGTGCCAGCATTTGGCTCTTGGGATTGCAGCAAATCACAACAGGAGCCTTGCAAGGATTAGGGCGGACCGCGTTGCCTATGTGGACATTGCTCTTGGGGGCGGCTGTGAAAGTCTTACTTAACTTGTATTTGACACCCCTATGGGGAATCGAAGGAGCGGCTTGGGCCACCAATGTGGACTTTGGATTAGCTGCCTTTATCAATGTCTATGTGTTGTATAGAATTGCTAAGTTCCATGTGTCTTTCACAGAGATTGGAAAAATATTATTTTCGTCCTTGGCGATGGGCGGTGGAACAGCGATGGTATATAACTTTATAGGTACCATGCTATCCAATACTATTGCGGTTGTCATCTCTATTTTGGTGGGGATTATCTTCTATGTGGTCGCATTGAGTCTGACAAAGACGATCACATTGCAAGAGCTAGTGGTATTAGGAAAGAAAACAATGAAGAAAGGTAGGTCATCATGAGCGAGCGAGAAATGAGTGAATTTACATTAGATCCTATAGTAGATGTATTGGCTGAGCTACGAGGCCCACAGGGGTGCTCTTGGGATAAATTACAAACCCATAGCTCCTTGCGCAGATATTTATTAGAAGAAGTCTATGAAACATTAGAAGCTATTGATGAAAAAAATATAGACCACCTGCGAGAAGAATTGGGCGACCTATTATTACAAATCGTCTTTCATGCACGGGTAGCTGAGGAAAATGGCCATTTTACGATGCAAGATGTAGTAGATGATATTACGGCTAAAATGGTACGACGCCATCCCCATGTGTTCCAACGAGCTGATCGAGAAACCATAGGCGACACATTGGCGACTTGGGAAGAATTGAAAGCCCAAGAAAAAGGTCATGAACGAACGTCTATACTGGATGGAATTTCACCAGGTTTACCTGCCTTATTACGAGCGCAAAAATTGCAAGAAAAAGCGAGTAAGGTAGGCTTCGATTGGCCTAGTGAAGAGGGCGTATGGACCAAGTTTTATGAAGAAATAGATGAATTTAAACAAGAAATATTCAAAAAAGACCTAGAAAAAGCAGAAGAAGAGGGGGGAGATGTACTTTTTTCCTTGATAAATCTGTTTAAATGGTATAAAATAGTCGGAGAAAATGCACTACACCGCACGAATACAAAGTTTATACAACGTTTTTCTTACGTAGAACAAGAGGTACTACGGAGTGGAAAAAAATGGGAGGACTTTACTCTCGGCGAACTTGATGAATTTTGGGACGCGGCAAAAGTGAAACTTTAATCGAATGATTAAGTTAAAAGAATACTATTTTTAAGGGAGGTTCAATCATGAACAAAACTGAATTAATTGCAAGTGTTGCAGCAAAAGCTGAATTGACAAAAAAAGATGCTGAAAAAGCAGTAAAAGCTTTATTTGATACAATCGGCGAAGCATTGGCAAAAGAAGAAAAAGTTCAAGTAATCGGCTTCGGTACTTTCGAAGTTCGTACTCGTTCTGCTCGTAC
>CAUSMY010000082.1:0-6821 GCA_963533015.1 uncultured Veillonella sp. | reverse complement strand
TGTTGATAGTCAATAGAGGAAAGGAAGAATTGGGTAATTCTATTTGTTTCTTCTCTTGAGACCCGGCCTGATAGTACAAAGATACGAGCCGTGCGAATCGTTCCATGAGTGTGAGATGTTAACATAGCTAAACATTGTTCTCCAGAATCAGCTCGTTGGTCATATTGACCAGATACATATTCTATGGCAATGGGGGTCTCATCTTTTTGTAATAGTAATGATGTGTAGCATTCTTCTGTTGGTGGATCTGAAAAAATAAGTTTTTGACTCGCTATAAATTCTTCTTCGCTGATACCATATATATCATAGCGTTCATAGATAGTAAGATTTGTAATAGGAATATGTAAATCATCTTGGATCGTGCGCAGGAGTTGGCGAGACTCATGATGGAAAGGGTAACGTTTTTTGACGAATAGACGATGAACTGACATAGTACCTCCGATGTAATGTAATAGGGGCGATATGTTCGCAAATGTTTCGTATACTTTACAGTATACAAGGAAATAGGAGGTTGGTAAACGAAAAATAAGGGAATCAAAATGAGCTACTTCGAGATTGTAAATATAATTTTATAATTTGAGTAAGAGTTCGTATTGCTGATAGAGATATGTCAAGTTATAATAAAGTTAATAGTTAGAAACTTGCAATTCGTGAAATATTGTACATAGTTTCATAGATTGTTATATTGATATGAGTTTTATATGTGTACATTATGTATTTGAGTATAAAGAACTGGCAAGCTGACACAGGGAGACACCATGGAAAATGATAGTGTGTTCGATAAACTTCACGAAGCATGTGGAGTATTTGGTATATATGATACAACGTTGTCAATTGGAACATGTGTATATAAAGGTCTTATAGCATTACAGCATCGAGGCCAAGAAAGTGCAGGGATTGCTCTTTCTAATGGGGATCTGGTAACCTTCCAAAAAGGGATGGGACTGGTAGAAGATGCCTTGTCTGACCTGGATCATTTACGTGGTCATATAGGCATTGGACATGTGCGATATGCCACAACAGGAGCTAGTGAAGTACAGAATATACAACCATTGCTAGGCTCTTATAAATGTGGAAATATAGGTCTGGCTCACAATGGGAATTTAACCAATACATTAGATCTTCGTAAGGACTTAGAAGATCAAGGTGCTGTGTTTGAAACAACAACGGATTCAGAAATCATACTACATATGTTGGGCCGATCGAAAGAGAAGAATCTAGAAGAGCGAATTAAAAAGACCTGTCGATGTTTAGAAGGAGCTTACTCTTTAGTTGTCTTCACTGGAGAAATGCTGATAGGGGTGCGAGATCCACAAGGCTATCGGCCCCTTTGCATAGGTACAAGTAAGCATGGATATATCATAGCCTCCGAGAGTTGTGCTATTGATGCTGTCAACGGCACATTTCTTCGAGATGTGAAGGCGGGAGAAATAGTCATCATTGATGACAAGGGAATTCGTAGTAGTTTTATTTCGGAGACGGTACATAATCAACATACTTGTGTGTTTGAGTATATTTATTTTGCTCGTCCTGATAGTGTCATCGATGGACAAGGAGTCTATGAGTCACGGTTTGAAATGGGCTGACAATTAGCGAGGGAAACACAATATGAAGCAGACATAGTCATGCCTATTCCCAGTTCAGGTACTGCGGCAGCTTTGGGATATGCACAGGAGTCGGGAATTCCTTATATGGAAGGATTAGTGAGACATCATAAAGTAGAGAGAACGTTTATCAAGCCCCATCAAGAAGCGCGCGAATTGGCCGTTCGCCAAAAGATGGATGTATTGCCGCATATTGTACAAGGTAAACGTATTATTTTAGTAGATGATTCTATTGTGCGCGGTACAACTAGTAAAATTATCGTCGATATATTGCGCCAAGGAGGGGCGAAAGAAATTTATTTATGTATTAGTTCTGAGCCGATACAGTTTCCTTGTTACTATGGCATCGATACCTCTGTGCAGAGTGAATTGATTGCCCATGGACGCAGCCTAGAAGAGATACGAATGTACATTGGTGTGGATAGGTTATATTATATATCCCATGATGGTTTGGTAGCGTCTATGAAAGGACTTAATCCGTCACAGCTATGTTTGGCTTGTTTTAATGGTCACTATACAAGTAATCTTCCCAGGGGAGTAGAATCAGGAGATACCTATGACTTTCAATGAAAAACCAGTAACCTATCTTGATGCAGGGGTAGATGTAGAATCTGGTAATCAACTCGTTCAAAAAATAAAGGATCGTGTGGAAAAGACTTATACGCCTGGGGTACTAGGATCGTTAGGCGGCTTTAGTGGGCTCTTTTCCTTGGCAAATCACTCCATGAAAGAACCAGTCCTAGTATCAGGTACTGATGGAGTAGGTACAAAGATTCGGTTCGCCGTTCTTATGAATGAACATCATCAAATTGGACAAGATTGCGTGGCTATGAGTGTGAATGATGTAGTGGCACAAGGGGCAACACCTTTATTTTTTCTAGACTATATCGCTGTAGGCAAGCTTAATCACGATCATATTGAAAGCCTGATTTCGGGGATGAGTGATGCTTGCGAACAATGTGGTTGTGCCTTAATTGGTGGGGAAACATCAGAAATGTCGAGCTTTTATGGTGATGGTAATTATGATGTAGCTGGTTTTGCTGTGGGGATAGTGGATAAAGAAAAATGCATTACGGGGGAGACCATTGAAGTAGGTGATATAGTATTAGGATTGCCATCATCAGGGCTACACTCTAATGGATTTTCTTTAGTGCGTCATATTATTCTAGAGAGAAAACAATTACCATTAGATACGTACATTGATGAATTAGGTCGTACTATTGGCGAAGAAGTATTAGAGCCGACAAAATTGTATGTGAAACAGATACTACCGTTAGTTGAGGCAGGCTATGTGAAAGGTATGGCTCATATTACAGGTGGTTCCTTCTATGATAATATTCCTCGCATATTGCCTGAAGGTACAGCTGTCACGATTCACAGTAATGCGTGGCCAGTATTACCCATCTTTACATTATTACAAAGATGGGGGAACGTAGAACCAAAAGAAATGTACCATACTTTCAATATGGGGATTGGCATGGTATTAGTGGTCAAACCAGAAGTAGTAGAGTCCATTGTTGCCTTGCTTCATGAACAAGGAGAAGTGGTATACTCCATCGGTATCGTAACAGAGGGAGATGGCGAGGTTACCATCGTAGGTGAAGCATTCCATGCGTAAACGATTAGCTTTGTTTGGAAGTGGAAGAGGATCTAATGGAGAGGCTATCTATCAAGCCATACAAAAGGGAGAGATTCGAGGAGATATTGTAGTTATCATTAGTGATATTCCTGAGTCAGGGCTATTGAATAAGGCAAAACAGTGGAGTATTCCTTGCTACCTTGTAGAAAGAAATAGTTATGAAAGCTCTCTTGCCTTTGAAGTACAGATACTTAAGCTACTTCAAGAACATGAGGTGGATGCTATTCTTTTGGCTGGATATATGCGTATAGTGGGAGCGACGTTACTTGATGCATATCCGCAGAAGATATTGAATATACATCCTTCAGTATTACCTTCTTTTAGAGGATTACATGCACAACAGCAAGCCTTAGATGCTGGCGCATCATATACAGGCTGTACCGTTCACTTTGTGGATGAAGGTATCGATACGGGACCTGTGATTATGCAAGCCATAGTGCCTGTACAGAAAGGAGATACAATACATAGCTTATCAGAACGGATTTTACAAGAGGAACATCGTATATATCCAGAAGCGGTACGTTTATTCTGTGATGATGCGTTGTATATAGAGAATGGAAAAGTGCTAGTGGTTGAAGATGTATAGTACCGAAATACTTAGAGTAATTTACTATGTACAATAGTAAGAGATAGGGTATTGTAAAAGGTTATAATCAATGAATTACGTAAGAGAGGTAACAATGAAAGTTTGTGCCATAGGTAGTGGCGGACGAGAGCATGCTCTCGTATGGAAGCTACATCAAAGTCCTAGTGTAGAAACAGTGTATGCGGTTCCAGGTAGCGATGTGATGGCATCCATAGCAACAGTAGTAGATCTTGATTGGAAGGAATCATCTATTTTGGTAGAGTGGTTGTTACAAAACCATATAGATCTTGTGGTGATAGGGCCAGAGGCACCACTTGTAGCAGGATTATCAGATACCATTCGGTCTGCCGGAATACCAGTATTTGGGCCCTCCCAGAAGGCAGCTCAATTGGAAGGGTCAAAATCATTTGCAAAACGGCTAATGACACAATATGGAATACCTACGGCTAAGTATGGAATCTGTTCCACTATGCAAGAGGGACAAGTTATCATGAAAGAGTTGGGGCTACCGATTGTCATTAAGGCAGATGGACTTTGTGCAGGCAAAGGGGTGACAATTTGTAAGACTTTCACAGAAGCGGAAACAATACTAGAAAAGGTATTTACAGAAACCAATGCTAATGTGGTGATTGAAGAATATATGGTAGGGGAAGAGGTATCTTTACTATCGTTTGTAGATGGCACACATGTATTGCCTATGATTGGGGCTCGAGATCATAAGCGTTTAGGCACTGGTGATATAGGGCCTAATACAGGTGGTATGGGCGCTTATAGTCCTACGCCTATCTTGACAGAGTCTTTGCAAGACGAAATTGTAGAATCGATTTTGAAACCCATTGTGGAAGCGATGGCTCAAGAAGGCTATCCCTATGTGGGGTGCTTATACGTCGGTTTGATGATTACAGCGGAAGGGCCAAAGGTAGTAGAGTTCAATGCTCGATTCGGAGATCCTGAAACACAAGTGATCCTACCTCTCATGGACAGTGATTTAGGAGAGATTCTCTATGCGACAGCAACAGGTAATTTAGAAGGTATGTCATTGTCGTGGAAACCAGAATATGCAGTTACCGTTATGTTAGCTTCAGAGGGCTATCCAATATCACCTAAGGTAGGAAGATGCATTAAGGGTGATGTGAGAAGAATGGACGATGATATTTTAATGTTTCATAGCGGCACAAAAGAAGACGATAGGGGAAACTTTCTAACCCGAGGTGGGAGAGTGTTAGGCATTACAGCTATAGCAGCTACATTAAAAGAAGCAACGAATAAGGCCTATGATATGGTAGAGACCATCGATTTTACAGGGAAACAATATCGTACAGATATTGGACGACCAAAGAATGTGTGGGAAAGCAAGGAATAGATAGATTACTAGATACTAGTTATAGAAGTGTATGTATACAAAGGAAATTTGTAGTGAATTTTGTATACATAGAAGGTATAGAATATTTTTGATAGATATAGACAGTAATAAGTGTTATAATAGATATCGACATATTTTTAACATGTTTATGTACAATTACATAGTAGAGGGGTAATTTTATGAATCGAATTGTATCTTTTTTTACCTCCCCATCGGCAGGTGGCGTGCTTTTGTTCGTAGCTGCTGTGGTGGGAGTACTATTGGCAAACTCTCCAGTAGAAAGTTTGTATCATTCACTTCTTCATGCTAAATTAGGTCCATTATCTGTTGAACTATGGATCAATGATGTGGCTATGGCCGTGTTTTTTTTATTTGTAGGCTTAGAAGTGAAACGTGAAATGATTGACGGCGAATTGAATACTAACACAAAACGATTTTTGCCTGGTATTGCAGCCTTTTTTGGATTATTAATGCCTGCATTAATTTATTATTTCATCGTAGGATATCATCCTGAATTTATTCATGGTTGGGGGATTCCAACGGCTACAGATATCGCATTCGCTATCGGTATCGTATCTTTATTAGGTAGTCGTGTTCCTATTGCGATGAAAGTATTCTTAACAACTTTAGCTGTTATGGATGATTTGATGGCTATTGTCATTATTGCCTTCTTCTATACGACAGAGTTACATACTATGTATCTCTTTGCGGCAGCGGTAATCGTCCTTATCTTGTTCTATATCAATCGGATGAACTATACAAGACCAGTTCCGTACTTAGTGTTGGGTGTGGCTCTATGGTTCTGTGTATTCCAATCGGGTATACATGCTACATTAGCAGGGGTAACGCTAGCGGCATTTATTCCATTTAGCGGTACACGTGATGGACGTCAAGTATCTCCATTATCAGACTGGGAACATGCATTAGGTAATTGGGTTACCTATTTGATCATTCCTGTATTTGGCTTTGCGAACGCAGGTGTGTCTTTCCATGGATTTACATTGGATAGTTTTGCACATCCAGTAGTTCTTGGTGTGGCAGTAGGTCTTGTAGTGGGCAAACAAGTTGGTGTATTTGGTACTTTATTTGTACTAGTGAAAACAAAACTAGTAGAAATGCCAGCTAAAACTAACTGGTTACAAGTATATGGTATTGCTCTTTGTTGCGGCATCGGCTTTACTATGAGTCTATTTGTATCCTTATTAGCATTCCCACCTGGAGAAGCACAAGAAATGGCTAAAGTAGGTATCTTTTTGGGATCTATTGTAGCAGGTATCTTAGGATATATTGTGCTTAGCTTAGCAGGGCGTAATCATCAAGAGGAAGCCTCCGAAGATGATATGGTTCGTGGGCAAAATATTTAAATACATAATTAGAGTGTTGTCTCTTAGATTGAAAGCTGTAATGAAAGAAATTTCATTACAGCTTTTTGTTTGTTTATTAGGTTGCTGTGGTATTCAAAATAATGTAAAGCAGTGTGATATTACATTTGAGTATATACACTATATTTGAGCACATATACTATATTTACAGGGTGAATTATGTAACATTTTAGAATTATAGATGCCTAAATTTATGCTAATTTGGCATAATAAGCTAAACTCAATGAGTTAAAGTCATAATGTTGCA
>CAUSMY010000081.1:0-6950 GCA_963533015.1 uncultured Veillonella sp. | reverse complement strand
TTCTTAAAGATTCTCATCATTTCTCGTTCTGCTTGATCGTAAGTGGCATTCGCTAAAAAACCACGACCTACTACAACAATATGATGTCCTTCTCGAAATTCATGCTGATGCAAACGATAGACTTCTTTCATTAAACGTCTAGCTCGATTACGTTGTACCGCACCGCCTACTTTTTTTCCTGTCACAAAACCAATTTTACTTGGTTGCTTTGCTACAGGCATATGATAGACTACGCACAGGCGTCCTACCTCATAGCGACCATGCTTGTACACTAATTGATATTCATTGTTTTTCCGAATTCTTCTATCTTTTGTTAAAATATTCATAGATATCCTTTAATACCGTACATACAGAAAAACTTGGCTAAATCGCCAAGTTCTCTTGCTGTATATTTGATTATGCAGATAAGCGTTTTCTGCCTTTAGCGCGTCGACGTTTTAATACTAGACGGCCACCGATGGTTTTCATACGTTCACGGAAACCATGAGTACGTTTTCTCCAAAGTGTATTTGGTTGGTAAGTACGTTTCATTACAACAACACCTCCTCATGATAGGTTTATTTTTTCGTATACCATAACATAGTAATTATATGTATAAACCCTGATTCTGTCAATAAAAACCTTCTCTATTCCTATATCTAAATTAGATCTTTGCAGAAGACTGGCACATACTCCTGAACAAACCTAGCGAAGGCATCAATTTGAGAAGGAGTATGTGTCAGGCTTCCATTTCTCTATATAAGATAAAATCACCATAGACTACATAGCAAAGCAAGTAAGTTTTTGGTATAATAAAACTATATTATACAGAGATTTATAAACAAGTTTTCCACATTTTTTACATCTTATCCACCTACTTATTCACATCTATGTGGATAATCATAACAAAGACTATCATCTTGTTTATGAACTCTTTTTCTTTGTCTTTTTTTAGTTATCCACAATTATATCTATGTGGATATATCTATTTTATACACATATAGAAAGGTCAAATATGAGTGACTTAGATATCTATTCCCTTTGGGATCAAGTAATGCAAAAAACAAAAACAAAAATGCCACCACAAATGTGGGACTCCCTTGTAGTTAACTCCTTGATGCCTTATTCTATGACATCTACAGTATTAACCTTATTTGTTATGGAACCTAGTAAGTTAAAATATATTCAATCACCTTTAGTGCATACTCCCATCTTAGAAGCTACTAAAAATTTACTTCCTAGTATACAAACTATTGAATATCTGACTGACTTACCAAACCCAACAGATATCACATATAATGATGTTGCCAATTCACAAGAATCTATGGGCTATCCATTAACTGATACATCTTCAATACCATCCATCGATATACCATCCTTTGACTATGGAGATACTGCAGAAACTACTATTGCTCCACCTTGGGATATAGCAGATCACCAAGGATTACCAGATGGGGCTAGCCTTCCTAATTATGATTCACCGGTTGTCATTCAGCGAACAACTCCAAGAGGACAGGATATTCAAAAACCAGTTCCTACCGATTTATTTGAAACAAAAGATACTATCTCTGTGACCCCAACTATACATGAACAAAGACAATTACCAAACACATCAAAGTCACATTTAAATCGTGCTTTTACCTTTGATAATTATATTGAATCAAATTCCAATCGATTTGCTTTCAGCGCCGCTAAAGCTGTAGCAGAAAAACCTGGTATTCGTTACAATCCACTCTATATTCATGGACAGTCTGGTCTTGGTAAAACACATCTAATGCATGCTATTGGCAATGAAATTTTAAAAAATAATCCCTCTGCCAAAATTATGTCCATTACTAGTGAAGATTTTATGAATAGCTTCATCGAATCGTTGCGGACAAAAACCCCAGATCAATTCCGTCGTAATTTCCGTGATATCGATGTACTCATCATCGACGATGTACAATTCTTAGAAGAAAAAAATAAAAAGACAACACAAGAAGAATTTTTCAATACATTCAATCATTTATTAAGTCACAATAAAGCAGTAATTCTATCTAGTGATAAACCACCAAAAGATTATAAAGAAATGGAAGAACGATTAATCACTCGATTTAACAGTGGATTTACCGTTGAAATTGAGGCTCCTAATCCAGAGATGATTGAAGCTATCATTCACGAAGAAATTCATCATCGTCGCAGTGAATATCCAACGTTATATGTACCAAAAGAAGTAATTCATCTATTCGCTCAATATTTCAACAAACGAAATATTCGTGAATTGAAAGGTGCCTTTGAAACCTTGATTACACAAGCGGCTATCGCTAATCGACTAGAAACAATCGATGTGGAATTCACTAATAAAGCAATTAAAGATTTTATTATTCACACAGAACAAATTGTATTATCTATCAAGTACATACAAGAGTTTATTGCTAATTACTTTAAAATTAAACTAGAACATTTAGTAAGTCAAAAACGTAATAAGCAATATGCCCATCCACGTCAAATCGCCATGTACTTAGCTCGTGAATTAATTAATGAAAGTTACCCTCAAATCTCCTTTGCCTTTGGAAAAAAAGATCATACTACAGCCTTACATGCGTATGAAAAAATTTCTAGAGAAATTGAAAAGGATCCAGACTTACGACTTACAATAGAACGAATTCGACAAGAATTAGAACAAGCAAAATAATACTTAAATTGTGGGTAAGTATGTGTTTAGTCTGTGTATAATTTGTGTGTACCCTGTTAGTAAATTTCCAGTTACACACAGGCTAACTTACACTCTGTTAGTATGTGGATAGATAGAAAATTTCATTCCCAGATTTATAAACATGTGAAAAACCTTGTGTGTAAACGAATTTATACACCTATCCACTTATACACGGCCCCTACTACTACAGCTACTACTTATACAAAACAACTTTAACATAGAATTATTAGTCATGAGGAGTTAAATATGAAACTTCAATTTAATAAAAATGAATTAGTCAAAGCGATTTCATTATTTCAACGTGTTGCATCTAACAAAACAAGTTCCAATTTGCCAGGATCGATTTATATTTCTACAAAAGATACATATGTAGAATTACAAGCTAATGATTTCGAAATTGGTATGCGATCCCAAGTAGATGCTACGATTATTGAACCAGGTACTATTGTAGTAGGTTCTAAATACTTTCAAGAAATTCTAAAAAAATTACCAGGTGAACAAGTAGAATTATATAAACCAGACAATTCGAATCAATTACAAATAAAATCAGATCATTCTGAGTTTAAATTAGTTACTATGCAAGTAGAAGATTTCTCATTAGTAGAACAAATTCAAGATGACAATAGTATTCTTATTGATGGTGAACAATTAAAGCAATTAATTGATTTAACAGTCTATGCTACTTCTACAGATACGGATCGTCCTATTTTTTGTGGTACTTTAGTAGAAGCTGAAGGTAATGAGCTTACTATGGTAGGTACTGATACCCATAGAATGGCAGTGAAAAAGGTAACCTTAGATACACCTACAACAACACCAATGCGCATTGTAATTCCTAAACGTACAGTAGAAGAAGTATCTCGTGTATTACCTTCTGACCAGCCTGTGATGGTAAAATTAGTTTGGAATCGAAATCAAATTGCTATTATGTTTGATAGGGTATATATTATCTCTCGCTTAATTGAAGGTACTTACCCAGATTATAAACGAGTTATTCCAGCAAAATTTGATGCTAGTGCCATTTTAAATCGTCGAGAATTTGGTAGTTCTTTAGATCGTGTGTATTTTATGGCGAAGGATATGAGCTATTCTGCTATTCGATATGATTGGGAAGAAAATCAAGTAACATTGAGTTCTCAAA
Source organism: uncultured Veillonella sp. (assembly GCA_963533015.1). GTDB lineage: Bacteria > Bacillota > Negativicutes > Veillonellales > Veillonellaceae > F0422. Next base: position 3,135 of record CAUSMY010000081.1, on the reverse strand, counting down.
GTGCAGATATCGGTATGGTAAAAGATATTGTGGTATGTTCCTTTGAAGGAAATCCTTTTACAATTAATTTTAATGGTAAATATATTGATGAATTATTAAAGCATAGTACTGGTGAACGAATCCACATGTATTTACAAGAGCAAGGTGCTATGGTGATTCGTCAAGATAATAATGACAACTATACGTATGTAGTAACACCGGTACATACACATCAATCATAAGGAGATACTATGAATACGGAAACAATTTCTATTCACACAGACTATATTCAATTAGATCAATTATTAAAATATGCCAATATACTGGCAACAGGTGGTCAAATTAAAGAATTATTAACAGAAGAATTAATTACGTTAAATGGCACTATAGTCACAGAAAAACGAAAAAAAATCTATCCTAATGATGTGGTTTCCATTGGAGATGAAATATCTATCACTGTAGTGAAGGAGGCGTAATTGTGTATGTGACAGAATTGGAACTCATACATGTTCGCAATCACCGTCATAGAATTATTACTTTCACACCGGAAATTATTGTCATTCATGGACCAAATGGCAGAGGAAAAACGAATATTTTAGAATCTGCGTATATTGCCACCATGGGACATAGTCATCGTACATCGGATATGAAAGATGTCATTACTTGGAATGAGGATGAGGCTAGTATTATTGTGCATTTTATGAAAGCAGATACACCTCATACATTGCAGATTAAATGGGGAAGACAGGGAAAAAAAATCATTCGATTACACGATAATCCACTGTCTCAAAAAGAATTAGTAGGTACCTTAAATACAGTTATATTTTCTCCGGAAGATTTAGACTTAATAAAAGGAAGTCCTTCTCTACGAAGACGATTTTTAAATATGGAAATCAGTCAGACTAGCCCTCAATATTATCATCAATTGACTATGTACCAGAGAGCTGTGCAACAGAGAAATCGAGTATTAAAAGAATATAGTCATGCCGGTAAGGTACCTGTGCAAGATTGGGATGAACAAATTGCTACGTTGGGTGCTCAGATTATTCAAAAGCGTTTGGAAAGTTTAAAAAAATTAAATCAATTGATGGATTTGATGAATCGAAAATTGACAAATGGAAAAGAAGATTTGCGATTACAATATAGTCAACCCTATAGTGAGCAACAACTATTGGTAACGAAAGAAGCGTTATTGCAAGCATTACAACAACAGTTACCAGAAGATAGACGAAGATTACAAACTTCTGTAGGACCTCATCGGGATGATATTATCTTTTATTCAGGTACGATGGACTTAAAGCGATTTGGGTCGCAAGGCCAACAACGAACAGCTATTTTGTCTGTGAAGTTAAGTGAACTAGAATATATTAAATCTGAAGTTGGGGAATATCCTATTTTATTATTAGATGATGTATTGAGTGAACTCGATCAAGAAAGACGTAGTAATTTATTGAAGTTTATTCATAAGAGAGTACAAACAATTATTACTACAACTGATCAAGCAGAAACAGTAGGACTCGATAAGGTACAGTACATCGACTTGCAGGAGGAGGTACTACATGAATAATACAGTACAAGCACCTGTGGGAGGAGATATACTCCGTGATGCAATGTTACAAGAACTTGGTATTTATGAGATGTACCAAATTATGAAACTCTATGAAGATTGGGAGATTGTCGTAGGACCCATAGTATCTCAACATGCTAAATTGATTTCTATTACGCCACCAATCATTACTGTGGAAATTGCTCATACTGTGTGGATGCAGGAAATGACTATGAGAAAGCCACAAATTATAGAAGCTTTGCAAGAGTATTATGGGCAACCGATGATTGAAGATATGAAGGTGCAATTGCCTAGTCGTCCATTAGGAACACAGGTGAGTCCTGGAGATCAATTAGATATGACTCCTATTGAAACAGTGAAGATAGACTTTCACAAGATACAGTTGCCAGAATCGCAAGTGCATCAGATCGAGGAGTCTGTACGAATCATCGAGGATGAAAGTTTACGGAGTAAGGTATTTCAAACGCAGATTGAACAAGCAAAAAAAGAATGGTTGTTGGAACAAGATCAGTTCCATCGGTGTCCAGGATGTGGTCGTTGGTTGCAATCAGAAGAGTCGCAGGTATGCCCTCATTGTGAATATAAAAAATACCGAAAGATCATTCAAACGGTGAAGGGTGTATTACGTAAGTATCCCCATTACAAGTATGACCAATTGAAAGCAATAGCACCATGGTGCACCTATGAATGGTATGAAGTGGCAAAGCGTGAAAGTATTCGTTTCTATTTAACTAGATTGTATCAAGGATCAAAAGATGCGAATGATATGTATTGGGCGACGATGTTAATTACCTCGAAATCACAATATGAGTTAACCTTTGAACAAGTTGTGAACATTACTAATAAATATCGTTGGAATGAAGATGACAAAATGCAAGTAAAATCGCAGATATAGTCTTTCACAAGGGTGGTAAATATTGTATAATGAAATGTAAATCACAGAGACAATTAATCAGATATCTGTGAAAATAGGAGGATGTTATATGGCAGAACAAACGAATTATGATGCCGGTAATATACAGGTCCTCGAGGGCTTAGAAGCCGTTCGTATGCGACCTGGTATGTATATTGGTAGTACATCTGCCCGTGGATTACATCACTTAGTGTATGAAGTAGTAGATAATAGTGTGGATGAAGCCTTGGCTGGCTATGCAACGCATATTGAAGTGACCATTTGTGAAGATAATAGTATTGAAGTTATCGATGATGGTCGTGGTATTCCTACGGGGATGCATGAAACAGGTATGCCTGCAGTAGAACTTGTATTATCAAAACTTCACGCAGGTGGTAAATTTGGCGGCGGTGGATATAAAGTATCCGGAGGCCTTCATGGGGTAGGTATTTCCGTAGTTAATGCATTGAGTGAATGGACGATCGTCGATGTATATCAACATGGAAAAATTCAAGAAATTTCCTTTGAACGTGGGAATAAAACATCTGATTTGAAAGAAATCGGTACTACAGATCGCACAGGTACAACAGTGCGATTTAAACCAGATGCACAAATCTTTGAAACAACTATTTTTGAATTCGATGTATTAAAAACTCGTCTACAAGAATTGGCATTTCTAAATAAAGGTTTGCGTATT
>CAUSMY010000080.1:0-6990 GCA_963533015.1 uncultured Veillonella sp. | reverse complement strand
GCTGGCGATAGGAATTGAACCCACAACCTGCTGATTACAAGTCAGCTGCTCTACCGATTGAGCTACGCCAGCACATTCACATGCATTAGTATACATGTCTTTATGTAATTTGTCAAGAACTTTTTCTGCTTTGTAGTGCTGTCCTTGACTACTTGTATATAATAACATACCCCTATTTATAATGCAAGTGTTTTATTTAAATTTTTTTAACTTTTTTCAGAAAATTTTGTACACCTTCAAACAATGGATTATAACACTATTTTAGATAGAATATAGATTCATTCTTTATTACTGACGTATCAGAAATTTTAGCCTTATTATATAGATCTTAACCGTTGCAACAGTAGTCTTTCACAACAAAATATGGTATACTGAATATATAAAAAGAAGAGCCATCAACGTTTGACCGGCGTTAGGCTCATCTCAAGAAAGTTTGAAATGAAAATGTGCCTAACGTATTAAGGTAAGCAGACCTTATTCGTTAGGCTTTTTCATTACTTATATAGTAAATCTAAAAGTGCTATGATCAGCATACAAATTTGTATCAATAACGATAATATTGTAAGCGTCTTCATAGTATCACCTCCCTCCTATAACGTAGGAAGAGATGAACCTAACAATACGTTAATAGCCCTTCTTATAGTATTATTATACCATGAATTTCTCAAATCGTTAATTTTTGTAATTAAAACCCTAAGGAACGCAGTTACTAGTAGTAGCCTTGTGGCGTTCCTTACTGACTAAATTATACAAATGCAAGAAGAGCACGACATGTTCCGGAGCAAACCTACCGAAGGATCAGTTTGCATAGGAATATGTCGTGCTCTTTCCTTTATCATATTTAGTTACGAACGCCACAGGCTACATAGCGCAATAAGCGACACACCTATTTCCTAGCCAAAACAAGTTGTTTTAACATTTCAATAGCAGCTTCTTGTTCTGCATTTCGCGCCTTTTCACGTTCTAATTCTGCACGAAGCATCTCTAGTTCAGATTTAGGAACTGTTTCCACTTCGTCACTTTTAGATCCGAATCTGAAAGTAGCCCCTGCATTGTACATATACTTATCACCAGAAAGCGCTACGCCAGCATTAAACATAGTTCTTTCATTCGTGAAATGTGCCACGCCCAAGGCAAAGCCCGTTTTATCCTCATAGTGACCAACGCCTGCCATCATTTGCGTACGTTCATGTTCTTTGTAATCCAATGGTTTCAACGCTGAAAGCGCTGCGTTCATGGCATTGCCAGAACGACTTTCATCACGCACATCACCAATCGTATTACTTAACGTGTGCAACGCCTTGTCCATGGACTTAGCAGACGTTTCTATCACTTTCGTTACATAGTCCACATTGGCAGCCACGGTTTTGTCCTTACCATCTGGCGTTTTGATACCTGTAATCGTACCTGTACCATTGCCTTTGTCATCCGTTTTGAAAGCAATTGTCGGCGTAGGATTAGACGCATCTGTACCGTTGGAAATAGTAATCGTAGCATTTGTATTTGTTCCACCACTAGATCCAGCACCCGGAATAGGGCCTGTACCAGGATTTGTATCACCTGGAGTTGTACCAGTATTAGTGCCACCTGGTGTAGCATTACCTTTAGAATCTACAATAGAAATAAAGTCTGGTAAACTTGCACCTTTCATGTAATTCACAAAATCTTTTTCCGATTTACCTTCGTTACCAGGCTGTTCCTTCCATACGTCGTAAGCAGACTTGCCATTAGTGCCAGCTGTACCTGGATCACCTTTGTCCCCTTTGATCGCTTTTGCAAAATCTTCTGCTGTTTTATTTTCATTTCCTGCGATAGATTTCCATACGTCTAAGGCAGATTTACCATCGGCACCAGTTGCACCTGTTTCGCCTTTAATAGCTTTGGCGAAGTCTTCAGCTGTTTTATTTTCGTTACCTGCAATCGTTTTCCATACGTCTAAGGCAGATTTTCCATCAGCGCCAGCTGCACCCGTTTCACCTTTGATAGCTTTGGCAAAATCTTCAGCTGCTTTATTTTCGTTACCTGGAATAGATTTCCATACATCTAAGGCAGATTTTCCATCGGCACCAGTTGCACCTGTTTCGCCTTTGATAGCTTTGGCAAAATCTTCTGCGGTTTTATTTTCGTTACCTGCGATTGATTTCCATACATCTAAGGCAGATTTTCCATCGGCACCTTTTTCTCCGGGATCCCCCTTTGGTCCTTTAAAATCAGTATCATTTTTCAGTGCTTCTTTATCTAACTTAACAATGGTTTTACCATCTTTACTTTCAGTTGTAAGACCATCACTAAATGAATACAATTCGTTAAAAATACTAGTAATATTATTTTTTGTCACCACTTCGCTACCACCAGCGGTAAGTTTACCATTATCGTTTGCCAAGATAATTGGGGTCGTATCGCCAATGGACACGCTTGTGAAAGTCGGAGATTTCACCATACCGATACGCACTGTGCCCGCATCCGCATAGGTAATCAAATTATCGGAAGAATAGTTTGCAATTGGAGCAGCGGTAGAGCCATAGACAGTACTTGCTTTCCCTTCGATCGGAAGAATTCCTCCAATTTTAGTTTTAATAAGTGTTGCTTTCGTACTCGCTTTCGTTGTTTCATCAGTAATATCATAGGAGTTTGTGGACACTGTAAATCCGCCATTTGACACTGCTTTCAATTGCGCCACATTCACCGCATCTGTATCTTCCGTACCTGCTGCTACATTGATAATTTGACGAGTTTCTCCAGTAGTAGAGTTACCAATAGATACCGCACCTTTTCTTGCTTTCCAAGTACCTACGAGTTTATTGATTTCTATTTCTTTGTCAGATACTTCTTTATTTTTCGCATCTAAACGAGTTTTATTATCTGCTAATTGCGTTTTGACAGTTTCTAATTCTGCCATATTATTGGCTGCCGTCAATTCTTTCTGTTTTTCTAACAGTGTATTACGTTCTGTTTGAATCGTTTCAGCTTCTTTTTGTAATGCTTTATACTCTGCATCCTTTGTATCAAATTGCGCTTGTAAATCTGCGCCCAATTTCAATACATCATCGGCACCTTTAACAACAGCTATTTCAGATGGGTCATATCCAATCACATCGGCATTGCGATCACTTGTTGCATTAGCCCCTAATGCAATCGAATCATTTGCTTCTGCAGTTGCAGTTTTTCCTAAGGCAACACTTCTCTCACCATTAGCATGTGCATCATATCCAATAGCTGTCCCAAATTTACCATTACTTTCAGCCCAGGAACCATGGGCTACGGAGTACGCAGCTACAGCATGAGAGTTTAAACCTATCGCAATAGAATGTCCACCATCTGCTACAGCATGATAACCAAGAGCTGTAGCAAACCCATTATTTGATTCTGCAGCCATACCTACAGCAGTGGCACCAATTGACCTTGATTTTGCTGCCGCCCCCAATGCTACCGTTCTATCACCAAGAGTCTCACTCTCTGTACCCAAAGCCACTCCATAGTTGATTGTTGTTTCTTTCTTAAAATTATTTGCATTTGAACCTATGGTTATATTACTTGTGCCTTTGATAAACTTTCCTGCACTTTGACCAATAGAGATATTATTGAGTCCACTTAAAGAATTAGACGAATTAAAACCTATAGATATATTATGCTCACCTGTTACAGATGTTCCCGCATTATTACCAAAGGCAATGTTATTTGATCCAGTTGTATTTGACCCTGCACTACTGCCTACAAAAGCATTAATATTACCCGTTGTATTTTGACCGGCTTGCATACCAATAAATATACTGCCTGCACTAGTACCACTACCAGGCTTATCATTAGCATTATTACCAGCATCATGACCAATGGCTATTCCATTCAGTATATTTGACGTAGCGCCTTTACCAATAGCAACAGCAGTATCTCCTACCGCTTTTGATTGACGGCCCACAGCAATAGAGTTAGTGCCACCTTCATTTGCAAATCCACCCACCGTAGCTTCAGAACCTATGGCAATGGAACCTTCTTTCATTGCTTTTGATCCTGCCCCTACAGTAACCGCTTCATTATTAGTTGCCTCAGCACTAGAACCAACAGCTACCGAATTTTGGCCACTTGCACTCGCCCCATCACCAGCCTCATAAGAACCAGCACCTGCTGCATTGACACCCATATAACTAGCAGTCAACGCACTGGCTATTAATACACTTAACGTAGCTTTATATTTCATATAGTACCTCTCCTATTGTATAAAAGTATAGTAATTCACTATGAATATTATATTATATTACATTACATTTCATTATATATCGTACTCTATTAGTCAGTCCAATTCCTATTTAGATATTTACCCCCCCAATTCAAGTTGCAAATTCAAGATGACTATATAGCAGCCTTGTGACGTTCCCTTGCTGGCTAAATCGCACAAATGCAAAAAGAGCACGGCGTACTCCTCCCCTCTAGAATGCCATTTTGGATAGAGATAGGATGGCCTTCTGTATTACTTAACATATGTCAACTACAAGAAGACCGCAATATACATCCGAAGAAACATCATAAAATTCCTTTTCTGAGGGGGTGTATTGCGGTCTTCCCTTTGACCAATATTCAGTTAAGAACAGCACCTATTTCTTAGCCGAAACAAGTTGTTTCAACATCTCTATATCAGCCCGTAGTTGTCGATTATCCGATTGTAAATTAACAATAGCCTGTTCTTGACGATCATTTTGTTGTTTTTCTTCTTGTAATGCATCGGATAATACAGAAAGAGATGCATTATCCCCAAAGGCACCAGCAGATTTACCACCCTTACCAAAGCGAAGTGTAGCCCCTAGGTTGTAGATGATTTGTCCACTTGAGAAAGCTGCCCCTGCATTGAACATCGTTCTTTCATTGGTATAATGCACCACACCTAGGGCATAGCCCATTTTTTCTTCCTGTTTACCTATCCCTACCATCACTTGTGTTGGTTCATCTACTTTATATTGAATAGGTTTTAGAGCTGCTAAGGCTGCTGTCATAGCATTCCCTTGATGAATTTCACCACGCAATCCTTTAGCTGCTACATCAATCGCTTTGTATGTAGCTGTTCCCAAGGATTTTAATTGGGCTACATTGACACCATCCGTATCTTCAGAGCCCGCTGCTAGACCTATCAACTGTCTCGTATCCCCTGTTTCCGAGTTACCAATGGATACAGCACCTCTTGTAGATTGCCATGTACTTACCGCAGTATTATCACTAGTACCTTGTTTGGCAGTGCTTATCTGTAATGTCCCATTAGCACCTTTTACTACAAACTCTTCAGACGGATCATATCCCAGGGCACCTTTATTTCGGTTCCCTAATGTATACGATCCTAGTGCCACACTATCAGCAGCCTCTGTTTTAGCCGATGTACCGATAGCTACCGATCCATGACTGCCATCCCCAGTAATCGCTTCAATGCCTATACTAATAGAACCGTTTTCTCCACGCGCCTGAGCCTCTCGTCCCAATGCCAAAGTATTTTCACCCATAGCCTGTGCTTTATACCCCATACTAATGGCACCTGCTTTATCACTTCGTGCTTCTCTACCGATTGCTACGCCATACTCTTTTGCAGAAGTTGCCCCAGCGCCTATGGACACAGAATCACGTTCAACACTCGACGCTAATGCCCCTATCGCTACAGAATTATCTCCAGAAGCATTACCTCCACCAGCTTCATAAGAACTAATACCTGCTGCTTGCACACTTCCTAAACCTATTGCTAAAATACTAGCCATTAGCAAAGGTACTACACAATGTCTTTTCATCACTTACCTCATTGTATCCTATCTTTTATCATATATCTATTATCTTGCCATCTGTTTTAGTTGCTCCACATCTTGGTGCAACTGTTGATTTTCTAGTTCCAACTCTCGTAGCACTTGTTTTTGACGTTGGTTTCTAGTTTGTTCTCGCTGTAATGCTTCAAATAAGCTTTCTATTGATAGATGAGTTCTATCCGCGGCTAAGAATGCCCCTTTTTTACCTAATCGTAAAGTAGCACCTGCATTATACACTAATTGGTTTCCTGAAAATGCTGCCCCTGCATTCACCATCATTCGTTCATCCCTATAATGAGAGACACCCAAAGCATAGCCACTATGACCTGCATATTGTCCTACACCTGCTAATACTTGCGTTGGTTCATTTACTTTATAAGCTACTGGTTTTAGTACAGCAAGAGCCGCTGTCATCGTATTCCCTTGTCTCGCTTCATTTCGCAACTGTCCAATCGTTCTATCCAATGCACGATGAGCTGCCAAATCTAACGATTTTAGTTGTGCCACATTAATGCCATCAGTATCTTCTGATCCCGCTGCTAACCCTATGAGCTGTCTTGTATCCCCTTTTTCAGAATTGCCAATAGATATAGCGCCTTGTCCAGACCGCCAAGTACCCGCTATCTGATTGATTTCTGCTTTCTTATTGACTAGCTCTGCACCTTTTTTCTTTAATAGATTATATTTCTCTTCCGACTGAGTCCTTATAGTGTTTAATTCCGCTAGATCCACATCTTCATTCCGTGCTAATTTACCTATTAACGCTTCTCTTTTTTCGGATAATGAATATATATTCCCTTGAATCACTTCATATTCATTTTGCAAAGCTTTATACTCTACTTCTTTAGTTGCTATTTTTTCTTGTAACGCAGTAGGTAACTGTAAGTTACCTTTCTCGTGATCTTTTAGAACAGCTATGTTCAAAGGATCGTATCCAACTACACCCTCATTACGATTAGTTACTGTTTGAGACCCTAGTGCAACAGAATTAGTTTCACGCGCCCTTGACGATTCACCAATGGCCATACCATTTTCAACACCAAAGAAAGTATGTGTCTTATAGCCAATACCCATCGATTGATATCCCTGTAATACAGCCAATCTTCCCAGTGCTATCGCATTGAAAGCACGACCTAATGCATTATATCCAAGATTAGTAGATCCGTCATAACTACTTGCCCCTGCATACGATCCAATAGATGCGCCCTTAGTATTC
>CAUSMY010000079.1:0-7001 GCA_963533015.1 uncultured Veillonella sp. | reverse complement strand
ATTTAAAATTAAAGGGTAACTATTAGAATATTTTGTGTAAATGTCAATATAAGAATGTACAATTTTGACGATATAAAATGTAAAACTTTCTACGAAAAAACTCTATAGTAAATTGATGGATAATCGTAGCAGCCTTCTTGTAATTGATTGTTATAAGGATGAACAACCTCGAGGTAAGCTGAAGCATGAAGTAGAGTTATTTTTAAATGATGATCTTCCTGACAGTTATGATAAAGCTGCATTCGATTCTAAAGTATCATTGTTAATGAATCACTTTGTAGATATGGCAGTGCAAGGATATGGTTGGAGTGGTTCTGCATAAGGAGATACTTATTGAAAAGATAGAGCCACAAATTTATATTAACTAAGATCAAATGACGAGATGAACAGATAGTGTGTCTTTTATATTATTGAGGATATTTATTTTGTGAATTAAGATAAAATTGAGATTATCTTTTTTGTAGAAAAAGTTCTACAATTCATGATGACGGGGAGATCGTTGGTAGAGAAGTAAAGGAGACATAAATGGATAGCGAAACAAAATTATTTGAGGGTAACCATATTCGATCTGTTTGGGATAATGAAAAAGAAGAATGGTTTTTTAGTATCATTGATATTATTGGAGCGCTAACAGAAAGTAAAAATCCTAGAAGATATTGGAGCGATTTAAAAAGGAAGATGAATGATGAAGAGGGTGCGGTTCAGTTGTACGAAAATATCGTACAACTGAAATTAGAATCATCAGATGGTAAAAAATACAATACTGACGTTGCTGACACGCAAGGAATCTTTCGTATTATTCAGTCTATTCCATCACCAAAAGCTGAACCATTTAAAATGTGGCTTGCAGAAGTAGGAAAAGAAAGGATTGATGAATTAATAGATCCAGAATTAACAATTGATAGGGCATTAGAAACATATCTTAAAAAAGGATATACAAGGGAATGGATAAACCAAAGGCTACAAGCTATTCAAGTACGAAAAGAATTAACAGATACTTGGCAAGACCATGGAGTTAAAGAAGGTAGAGAATATGCAATTCTAACCAACGAAATTACAAAGGCATGGTCAGGTATGACAACAAGACAATACAAAGACCATAAAGGGCTAAAAAACAAAACCTTAGAGATAATATGACTACAACAGAGCTTATATTAAATATGCTTGCAGAAACTGCAACTAAAGATATAGCTAATGCTACTCATCCACAAGGATTAGAAGAAAATAAAAAGGTAGCAAAAGAAGGTGGCTCAATTGCTGGAGATGCAAGAAAATCTATCGAAGTAAAAACAGGCAAATCTGTCATTACTTCAAAAAATACAATTGACTTAGGTAAACTAATAGAAGACGTTTCAAAAGCTTCAGAAGATAGAGGTGATACAAAGTAAACAATTAAAACAAAAAGTTAACTTTAAATGGACGGATAACTTGTCAATTTCCTTATAATAAAAATGACCACACCAGAGTGATTCAATACTCTAGGGTGGTCATTTTATTTTATTAGAGTTCCGATTAAAGGTATCGTTTATAATTTCACTTTCACACCATAGATAATATTAACTAATTCAGCCATTGCCTCAGGTGTTTCTAGTCCAGGATTTAATAGGAACCATTGGGATGGTAAGAAGATGACTTTATCATTTTTCACAGCTTGTAACTGGTTCCAAGCTGGGTTACTAGTCATTTCTTTAGCAAAGGTTGCATTGATTTCATCTTTTTTACCCATAGTAACTACAAGAATAATATCTGGATTATCTACTGTTAAGGTTTCTAAAGAATAAGGCACTGTTTTAGATGTTACATTATCTTTCAAGTGTTGATCGACTACGTTGGTAATACCTAATTCACGAATCATAGACGCCGTAATTGCTAATGGTGTTTCAGCCGTTACAGATTTACCAGTAGCTCGTAATACAGCAACTTTGACAGGTCTATCTTTTGGAACTGCGGCTTTCACAGTATCGATTTTTTTATTGTAATCTTCGATAACAGATTTCGCCTTATCTTCTGTGTGGAAAATATTGCCTAACAATGTTAATAGTGGAACATTATCATTGATACCATCATAATTAATAAGGATGGATGGAATATTATTGCTATCTAATTGACCTTTAAATTTTTCATGTTGGCTTGGTAAGCCTAGTACTAAGTCAGGATGTAAGCCGACTAATTGTTCCATATTGGGAGTGGCTGTATGGCCTACGCTTGGTAACGCTTCAATTTCACTAGGTAATTTTTCGTTACTTTCTACACGGGCGATAGCGGTACCACCAACAGCATAAATCATTTTGGAAATAGAATTAGATAGAGCTACTACCTTACTTGGATTAGCTGGTATTGTATAGGACTGATCTTGGTAAGATACAGTGCGTGTTGTTTCTGTTGTAGTAGGGCCAGTTTTTGTACATCCTCCCAATAGTAGAGAAGTAGACAATAAAAAAGCGCTACAAATTTTAAGATATGTTTTCATAGGTTCTTTCAAATAAGGGGATACGAATCGTATCCCCTATTGTTGTTAAATACTATAATATTGTAAACACAATGCGATTATTTTACTAATGCATCATATGCTTCAGAAGCACGTTCAGCAAAGATATCACGGATTTGTTGGTTTTCACCAGCACCATGGATATAAGTATCTACAGTGAATCCTTCTTTCATAAGGATATTTTTATGGGAATCTGGTTCGTCACCAGCCATATCGTTGTTAGCATGGTCGCCAGCAACCATCATTAATGGCATTAATGTAACATGTTTGATTCCTTTTTCTTTTAATTGAGGGATCACTGTTTCAAGATTTGGCCATCCTTCAACTGTGTAAAGATAAGTGTTTTTGAATCCCATGGAATCGATACGATCTTGGATTACAGCATAGTAAGCATTAGATGGATCTGGAGTACCATGAGCCATGATTAATACAGCAGAATCTTTAGATTGAATCATAGGGAATTGGGAAGAGAATGCTTTCAATGCTTGTTCAATATCATCGCGTTGTTCTTCTTGTCCCATCCAGTACATTAAAGGTAAACCTAATGTCATTTTTTTGAAATCTTGTTTATGATGGTTGAATACAGCGCCAGCATAGTTATATTCCATGCCTGGAATCATGTTTAATGTTGTCAATGCAACACGAGTGTATCCATCAGCTTTTAATTGATCTAATGCTTCTTCTGGAGTAGGGTATGTAATACCTTCATGGGCTTTAATGCGATCAATAATGATATGAGATGTGAAAGCAGTCACAACTTTAACATTTGGATGTTGTGCTTTGATTTCATTGATTGTAGCATCAATTGTTTTTGCACGAGTATCTTTAAAAGTAGTGCCAAAGGACATAACTACGATAGCATCTTTGTTTTCAGCATTTTGCATAGCAGGGTTTTCGTAAGAACGAACACCAATGGAAGCTGCTTCTTGTAATGCTGGAGTTGCATCTTTTACTTCAGAGTTTAACATGTACGCCGCATCAGTAGATTGAGATACGCCAAATGCTGCTGTTACTGCTAACGCTGCAATCATGGCTTGCTTTGTAAAGAATTTCATAATAATTCTCCTTACTTAAAAATAGAATATACCCAAAATTTGCATGAATCATTAATGCCCTATTCATACTTGCCTTTATTATATGCTTAACTGTGATAAGTGTCAATGAATTGTGGGTATGTAATGATGAAAGTTAGCTATAATGATAAGGTATAATTGTATTGACATAGCTTTTATTAAGTGTATTTATACTCATATATAAAAGATATGAATTAAATTGACAATAAAAATGAGATATGCTAACCTTATACAGTTGTAAAAAATGAATGTTCTGATAAAGCTGTAATACTGTAGTTATTATAGAAGGTAGAGGTTAGTAATGAAATTTGAAAAACATCAGTCTAAGTTGGCAGTTCTTACTCTTGTATTAGGTACAATGTCTGCACCAACAATGGCAGCAGATCCTGCTATTGTAGTAGGCGGCAGTGATGCTAATGCTGCGGGTCACGTGGCGTTGGCAATTGGAGCCAACTCCAATGCATCGGGTAACCAAGGGGTTGCTATAGGAGCTAACTCCACAGCGAGTGGTGGTAATGCTACGGCCATTGGGTTAAACTCCAAAGCAACTGAGATAGATGCCTTAGCGATTGGTACAAAAGCAGAAGCAAAGAATGTGAATACTACAGTAGTAGGTGCGTATGCTATATCTAGTGGAGATTATGGGGTGGCAGTGGGAGCCGATTCTTATGCGACAGGTAATCGTGCTATTTCTATTGGTGTAGCAATCAACGAAGACAAAAATAAACGATTTGGTGCTACTGGCGGTCGCTCTATCAGTATTGGTAATGAAACATTAGCGTCTGGTGCGCATTCCACAGCCGTAGGGGACAGCGCAACAGCTACCAATAATCGTTCTGCGTCCTATGGGGCATTTGCGAATGCAACGGGTATTCAATCCACAGCGGTTGGTCATGCCTCCAATGCAACAGGCGATTTTAGTGCTGCCTTTGGTGATGCATCAAAAGCAAGTGGGTTAACATCTGTGGCGTTAGGATATGGTGCAAAAGCGCAAGATACAGAAACAATTGCTATTGGTAGTGGGGCAAGTACGAATGATAGAGGGGCTCATGGATCTATTGCTATTGGTCGAAACTCGACGGCTACAGCAGGACTTTCTGTTGCCATAGGGGCAGATGCTAGAAATGAAACGAAGCATCTCACAGCAGATCATACCTATTATGCGGCAACTGCCGTAGGTACAGGTGCTAGGACTGGTAGTGTTGGGTCTATTGCTATCGGTAATAATAGTGTGGCTAATACAGAGTTGGTAGACGGTGAAATTGGCGTATATTCGACTGCAGTTGGTACATCCAGTTCGTCGCAAGGGATATATTCTACGGCAATAGGTGTACATTCTAAGGCGTATGGTCACTATTCCGTTGCCATGGGTATGCAGAAGCATCAAGTGACAGGAGAAGAGCTAGGTGCCCGTGGATATGGCTCAGCTGCCATTGGTTTATATGCAAACTCTATTGGTTTGCAAAGTGTTGCCATCGGACAAGAGAGCAAAACTGACCGTAATCGAAGTATAGCAATCGGTCTTAAAACGATTACTAATGGTGTGGATAGTATAGCGATGGGAACTAAATCAAGTACACATGCCTCTAACAGTGTTGCTATTGGTTTAGACTCGAAAACAACCATTGATTCTTCCGTTGCACTAGGTGCATTATCCTCTACATCGGGTCAAGCTTTCACAGCGGGCTATGATCCTACTACAAAAGCGGCTATGGATATGAGTACTGTGGTGAAAGATGTAGCTGCTTATGAGGCACAAAAAACTATCATTAAAGAGGCAAATGACACAATCGACAAATCAAATGCTATACTTCGTACAGCAGAATATGATCGTATTTACGGTGACACAGAAGAAAAACGTAATGCTGCTAACGCAATAACTATGGAACATCGAGATATTAAAGATAATTTTGGAGATGCCTCTACATGGGAAAGCTCATTAGGAGGTGTGTCCGTTGGTAATGCAGACCTAGGATTAACTCGCCAAATTAATAATGTGGCAGCAGGCACATTAGATACAGATGCTGTCAATGTAGCTCAATTAAAACGAGTGCTTAATACAAGTATCAACAACACTATGGGGGACATCATGAACCAAACGAATACATTGGTGAATGGAGTTCGTCAAGATGTACAGGCGCTTCGTAGTGAAAGTCGAGAAGGAGATGCGATGAATGCAGCTTTGGCGGCATTAAAGCCAGTGGCCTATAAATCAACAGAACCTACACAAATCATGGCGGGTGTGGGACATAATTCTGGTAAAACAGGATTTGCTCTAGGCGTTGCTCATTATACAGATGAAGGAACCATGTTTAATGCAGGTGTTGCCTTTGCTGGAAAGCAACGCTCCTATAATGGAGGCGTTACCTTTAGGATTGGACATGGCAGTGATGATGTGCCACAATATGCACCGCCAGCAACAGTGCAAGTGCTTTCAGAAGAATTAGCAATGGAAAAATCTAACAATGCATTGCAAGAGCGTCGTATTGCGGAACAAGAGGATAAGATCAATCGGTTATTAGACCAAAATGAGCGATTGCAACAAGATGTGCTGGCATTAAAGGCATTGTTGAAATAGTATAAGTTAAAATACATAATATCTGCACGCAAAAGGCTATAGACTGATAGAATCAGCTATAGCCTTTTTATATTGCAATAAAGTAGATCTTATTCCCTTGTTGTTATGAATTAAAATTAGAATTGTAATAAAAAATATTGAATAGTGATACATATCACATAATTTACAGTTCGTGAATCAAATGGAGTATTTGAAAACCATATGGAGTAGATGTGATATTTGATTAGAACTATAATACAAATGATTAACGTTATCAAATGTGTTTATGTTTATAGGAAGATGGTGGAGTGCTATGCATTATACTAAACCGTATCAGAAACGTATACTTACTGGTGCTGTCATGAGTTGGATGGCTTGTTCTTGGTATCTACTAGGTGGATTAGCACCTGTACAGGCAGAAGGATCTGTGTTTGTTACAGCTGATCGTGCACAAGAAGAAGCAAAATATAACTCTCAACTAGTGCAATTCTTTACTAAAAAAGATATTGAACAAAAGCAGGCTAAATCTGTGGAAGATATCGTCTTTACACAAGCCGGTGTCAGTCGTACAGTGGACAGCATGGGTCGTGTGGGTGTTTCCATTCGTGGTGCTGAACCTCGTCATACATTAATTCTTGTAGATGGACAACCTGTAATGGGTGAATTTGCAAAGTACCAAGGTCAAGGTGATGAATTACAACGACTAGGTACAGAAAATGTAGAGCGTATAGAAATTATCCAAGGCGCAGCCAGTGCAAAATATGGATCCGATGCCATTGGTGGTGTTATCAATGTCATCACGAATAAACCAAATAAAAATGCGAATATCCGCATCAATGGTGAAAGTATTCGTTCCCGTGGGGATCAAGGTTTATTCCCATAT
>CAUSMY010000078.1:0-7011 GCA_963533015.1 uncultured Veillonella sp. | reverse complement strand
AAACGGACTCCTTCTAAGTCTATAGTGTGGAAAACTGTCATTGGCGCCGCTCTTATTATAGGCCTATTTACATTGCCGTTGCCAATAGGACAAATTCAGGTGACAGGCACGAATCAGTTGTCATCAGAAGATGTGGTGGCCATTGGTGATTTAGGATATCCAGTGAATATATTACGTGTGAGAACGGGAGCGCTTGAAGAACGATTGCAAAAAGATATGCGTGTTGATACAGCGCATGTATCGTATGCACTTCCTCTTACTTTGCAAGTAGATGTGAAAGAACGTACAGCTGTTGTGGTTGTACCCTCTCAATTTGGCTTTGTTGCTTTAGATAGACAAGGTATGGTTATCGCAAGTAGTCCAACGATTCCCGACACGACAGTGCCTATTATATCTGGCGTGCGCTTGGGAAACGCTTTATTGGGGGACACTGTTGAATCTGAGGGAATTCGAGGGGCTATTACGTACATGATGGGATTTCCTGAAGATAAAAGAAAGCAAATTGGAGAAATTAATGTAGGTGATGCTGAGCATATCATCGCTTATACAGTGGATGGCTTGCCGATTCACATTGGAGATAGAAGTGATTTAGAAGAAAAAGCTAAAATTACTACCGATATGATTCAGGATGTATCGCAGCGCCATGTTTCTGCAGAATTTATTGATGTAAATATTAAATCTCCTTACATTAAAACTCAATAAAATCTTGACTAATGTAAGTTAGGAATGATTTTGTTAATGGCTTTCATTGAAAAAAATTAAAATATATTGTAAAATAAAAGCAAATTATAAAAGATAAGATAGACTAGTAGTATAATGTCATAGGATCGTATATGAAATATATCTCTAGTGAAGAGGAGGATCATTCGATGTCAGAATTTGCAAAAATTAAAGTTATTGGTGTTGGTGGCGGCGGCGGAAATGCCGTTTCTCGTATGATTGGCAGCGACTTAGAAAATGTTGACTTCTTAGTAGCTAATACAGAGACACAAGCCTTAGATGGTACTAATGTACCAGTTCGTATTCAAATTGGTGAAAAAGCAACTAAAGGCTTGGGCGCTGGTGCTAATCCAGAAGTAGGTCGTGAAGCTGCAGAAGAAAGTCGCGAAGATATTTTGAAAGCCCTTCAAGGTGCTGATATGGTATTCGTTACTGCTGGTATGGGTGGTGGTACTGGTACAGGTGCTGCTCCTGTAGTAGCTGAATGTGCTCGTGAAGCTGGTGCATTAACAGTAGGTGTTGTAACAAAACCATTTGGCTTCGAAGGTAAAAAACGTAAAGAACAAGCAGAACGTGGTATTGAAGCATTAACTGGTAAAGTAGACACTATCATCACGATTCCAAATGATCGCTTATTGGGCATTATTGACCGCAAAACATCTTTGAAAGATGCGTTCTTAACTGCGGATGAAGTATTGCGTCAAGGTATCAAAGGTATTTCTGATTTGATTACAAAACCAGGTTTAATTAACCTTGACTTTGCTGATGTTAAAACTATCATGACTAACCAAGGTGAAGCATTGATGGGTATCGGTGTTGGTGAAGGCGAAAACCGTGCTGTGGATGCTGCAAAACAAGCTATCAACAGCCCATTGTTAGAAACTTCTATTGACGGTGCAAAAGGCATCTTGTTAAACATCACAGGTAGCGAAGAATTAAGCTTATTCGAAATCAATGAAGCAGCAGAAATTATTTCTGAAGCTGCAGATCCAGAAGCAAATATTATTTTTGGTTCTGTTATTGATGAGAATGCTGGAGACAAAGTATATATTACTGTAGTAGCAACTGGATTTGGTGATCAAGGTTCTAGCAATAGCTTTGCTCGTAAATCTCCATTTGGTGCATCTGGTAACTCTCCAGAAGTGCCTGCATTTATGAAACGATAAGATTCTCTTATAGGAGGATGCTATGAAAAAAGTATTAGTAGCAACAGTTGTATTGGTGGCTTTTGGTGCCTCTGCATTTGCTGCAGCCGTGCCAGTTACAAAAATTAATGCTGGTGAAACTAAAATCAGTGCTGAATATTCTGTTAGCAATAAATCAGCAAATGATTCTAAACGTAGAAATGGGTTTGGCATATCTGCACAACAAGGATTATCCGATAAAGTAGGAGCTCAATATTCCTTTAATAAAGTGCATCGCACAGGAGCAGATATTAATGACCACCAATTAACAGGTGCCTATGCGGTACATCCAAATGTGAATGTATATGGTGCTGGTACCTATGTGGATATGGGGGACAAACACAGCGGCTTTGGATACCAAGCAGGTGTGATTGGACATACTCAATTATCTGATAAGGTAGAAGGCTTTGCAAAAGCAGGTTTTGGTAATGATATTAAGCATACGTTCCAAGTAGGTGCTTCCTATGGTTTGCGTCCTGATATTGATTTGAACGTGTATTACCAATACGATCAATATAAAATGAATGAAACTAAAAATGATGTGAAAGGTTTACATGCGGGTGTAGGTTACTCCTTCTAATACGGAATAGTAACTTATCGGCGTACATGTCACATTGTAATAAAAATAGGACCATCGTTACTTGTAGTAGATGCAAGTGATGATGGTCCTTTTTCAATGTAGATAGTTCGATTAAGAATCTAAGAAGTCATTGGGTTAACGTTGAATATAAAATTTGTTAACAATGAATTTGAAAAATAAGTTGACTATATACGATTTGATTAATATAATAAAAGTGTAACAAAGTAAGATTTATGTAAGACTTGTAAGATCCAGTATACCCATTGAATGGGGGAGGAGGCACTTATGCATACACTATGTAAGGGCTTGACAAGTGTAAGGGACATACCTAATACCGCTATTGTACGAACTGTACAATACAAACGAACTACAAGATCACCACAGTTACAAATTAACTATACTCCAAAGAAACGAGAGCACATAGTGAGTGCATCGAATCCTAAAGGCACCATAGTGTCTACTATGTTAGAACGATCGAATCCTGATTGGAAGGGGCACGGTGAAGTATCATTAGAGGAAATGCCGAAAACTTGGCCTTGTGATTTGAAGGATAGAACAAGAACTAAATTTATTTTTACCCAAGAATCAATTCTTGAGTTTGCAGATGCTGTACAAGACATGAATCCTATGTATCGTGATGATGTTCCGATTGTACCGGAGTTGATGGTCTTATCACATATGGCACATCATATATTAGATGAAGAGATGCTAGTTCAGCTTGATATTACTTTTTCATCACCATTTTATGGTGGCGATGTCATTTCTGTGGAGAAAATGACTATTGATACAGATGGTAAGCTTCAAAAAGGTCATTGTCAATTAGTAGGAACTCATGGTGGATTGGCAGACTGCAAATGGGTGTATACAGAGGAGTTAATGGATCATAATGAGTAATAAAAATATGCATTCTTCTTCAGAGACAGAGAGTATAACCGCTAATAAGGTAAAACGCACCATTCAGACGACCGATTTAGTTAGAATGTCTTTATTGGTTGCCTTGGTTTGTGTAATGGCTCAGTTATCTATACCAAACCCAATGGGTGTAGGTATGATCTCTATGATTACTATCGCCTTGTGTTTAATAGGGTTATTATTGCCTCCGAAACTAACATTTACAACACTAGTGGTGTATGTACTATTGGGGGCTGTTGGATTACCAGTATTTACTGGCTTTACTGGTGGAATGGGTAAAATTTGGGGACCTACAGGAGGCTTCATTTTGATTTGGCCAATTGCGTATACAGCAGTCAGTTGTTTAAAAGGGAATACAAAAAGCTTTTTGCGTTATGCTGTTGTGGCGACATTGGTAAGTATCATTATTACGTATTTAGCAGCAGTACCTTATTTCATGTGGGTTGCGAAAATCCCATTTGATATGGAAGGATTACAAAAAGCATTAACGATTTTATTCTATCCATTTGTGATTGGTGATATTGTGAAAGCTATCTTGTCAGCATGGATTGCTATAAAAATTGAATTACAATAGCGAATGTATGTAACGACTATCTCTATAAGAGGTAGTCGTTATTTTATTACAGACATATAGGTGAAGTTGTGGCATATATCAATTTGTAATGCTTGATAGTATTGTATACGAGATGAAATATAAGAAATCTCTTTGAATTACTAGGGGTTAAGGGGATATAGTATTCTTTATCTCTGTATATCGTATATCTAATTGTAATACATGATATTGTATTACAGATTGAAATTAACTACAATATATAGTACACTAAAGTTATAAACATATAACATAGAGAACAAATTACATGTGTAGTAACAAAGAAAGAGCAAAGGTTGCTCTTTTTGTATGTCTGAATGTAAGTATCATTCCTCATTCACAGAGTAGGTGAATTTTATTTTGATATGACGATCTTTTTAAGACGTATAGATTATATTTTGTTACTACATATAGAATAGGCCATACAGATGATAGAGAGTGGATGGCATATGGTAGTAAGGAGGCAATTAGTATGACACAGGTTATAAAACGTGACGGTAGTTTAGCATCATTTGATAAAGAAAAAATTATCATTGCTATAGAAAAGGCGATGCATAGTAGTACAGGTGTCTATACAGCTGGCTTAGCCCTTCAAATTGCTAATGAAATCGAAGCCTATGCACAAAAAATAGATAGAAATATGACAATTTATGCGATAGAGGAGCAAGTCTATTATAAATTGTTAGAAAATAACAATCCAGCAACTGCTCGAGCTTATGAAAATTATAAGGCTGTGCAAGCTTTCAAACGTGTAGAAAATACCACAGATAAAGACGTATTTGGCCTATTGAATAAATCGAATGTAGCTGTATTAGATGAGAACTCTAATAAGGATGCATCCATTGTGTCTACACAACGAGATCTAATTGCCGGGGAAGTGAGCAAGGATATTGCTCGTAGAAAGTTAATTCCTACTGACATCGTACAAGCTCATGATAGTGGGGCTATCCATTTCCATGATATGGATTATATCATTCAACCGATGTTTAATTGCTGTCTTGTGAACTTAGAAGATATGTTGACAAATGGTACAGTCATTAATGGAAAGCGCATTGATACACCTAAGTCTTTTCAAGTGGCATGTACAGTGACAACACAAATTATTGCTCAAGTGGCATCTGGTCAATATGGTGGACAAAGTATTAATGGTATAGATCGTATTTTGGCGCCTTATGTGAGAAAATCTTATGAAAAATACTTGGAGCTAACTTTACAAGAACAAGTAGAAGTGTATGGAATGGAGCCAGATGTAGCAAAAGCAGAAGAAATTGCTTGGAATCGAACAAAAAAAGAAGTGAAAGATGGTATCCAAACGATCCAATATCAAATTAATACGTTGATGACTACGAATGGACAGGCTCCTTTTGTCACACTGTTTATGCATTTTGATCCACGCAGTGAACTAGCGAAAGAAGCTGCTTTGATTGATGAAGAGATTTTAAAACAGCGGATTCAAGGTATTAAAAATGAGTCGGATGTATATATTACGCCAGCTTTTCCTAAATTGATTTATGTGTTGGATGAACATAATGTTCACCCTACTAGTGAATACTATTATTTAACAGAACTAGCTGCACAATGTACAGCGAAACGGATGTATCCTGATTATATTTCTGGAAAGAAAATGAAAGAAATTTATGAAGGTAATGTGTTTGCACCTATGGGATGTCGCTCATTCTTATCCCCTTGGAAAAATGACCAAGGTGAGTATGTCTTTAATGGTCGTTTTAATATTGGAGTGGTGAGTCTTAACTTGCCACAAATTGGGATTTTAGCGCAGGGAAAAGAAGATGCATTCTTTGAGATTCTTGAAAAACGGTTAGAATTAGCCGAAAAAGCCTTGCTATTCCGTTATGAATTGTTAAAAGATGTTACCAGCGATGTATCACCAATTCACTGGCAATATGGTGCTATAGCTCGGTTGCCTAAGGGCGCTCCCATCCGTCCGTTATTAGAAGGTGGATATGCTACGATTTCTTTAGGTTATATTGGTTTATATGAAGCAACAAAGCTAATTGTGGGAGATTCCAATACATCGGAAGCTGGACATGAGTTTGCTAAAAAAGTGATGGAACGTTTGCAAAAGGCTACGGAAACATGGCGTAGCAAACACAACATTGGCTTTGCCTTATATGGTACGCCAGCGGAAAGCTTAACGAATCGTTTCTCATCCATTGATCGTGCTCGATTTGGAGAAATTCCTGATATTACAGATAAAGGATATTATACGAATAGTTATCATGTGAATGTACGTGAAGAAATCAATGTATTTGATAAATTTGCCTTTGAATCTGAATTTCAAAAGTTATCTACAGGTGGATGTATTTCCTATGCTGAGATTCCTAATATGACTAACAATATTCCAGCCTTATTGACAATGATGCAGTATATTTATGATACAATTTCCTATGCGGAATTTAATACAAAATCTGATTACTGTCATGAATGTGGTTTTGATGGAGAAATTATAGTTAATGACCAGGTGCAATGGGAATGTCCTCGTTGTCATAATACTAATCGTGATACATTGACTGTCATCCGTAGAACTTGTGGATATCTAGGAGAAAACTTCTGGAATGAAGGGCGGACAAAAGAGATTAAAGATAGGGTTATGCATATCTAACTTATTTTGAAAGAAGGTGTACTATGCGATACGGACAGTTAAGACAATATGACATTGCCAATGGTGAAGGTATTCGTACATCTTTATTTGTAACAGGCTGCACACATTGCTGTTATAATTGCTTTAATGAAGAGTATCAAGATTTTTCTGCAGGAAAAGAATGGACTGAAGACGATACACAGCGATTGTTGTCCTATGTAGTAGCCCCTAGTTGCAGTGGATTAACCTTACTGGGAGGAGAACCGTTTCAAAATGTGGATGGATTAGTTCCCCTCGTGGATAGAGTTTTAGAAGTAGCGCCGGACAAGCCAATTTGGGCCTATTCGGGATATACCTATGAAGAAATTTTGGCTTGCCCTCATAAACGACAATTAGTAGAGCGGTGCCATATCTTAGTAGATGG
>CAUSMY010000077.1:0-7031 GCA_963533015.1 uncultured Veillonella sp. | reverse complement strand
AAGAGACTCAACTATCTAAAAATAGGTAAAAAAAATGGCGACCCCGATCGGATTTGAACCGACGATCTTCGCCGTGACAGGGCGACATGTTAACCGCTACACCACGGGGCCGTGTACTTAGTACTCATATAATATACCATAGGTATTGCATCTTGGCAATACCTATAGACAATTTTATATATTCCTAAAATGCATATACATTGCACTTAGTACAAAGTTGGTTTTCGATCACGAAAAACGTTAATCTTTGTGCGAATGTCTGCTACCACATCCAAGTCAATAGTTACGGTTTGTACTGTGGCAGTCTCCTCTAATTCTAATCGGATGTCACCCCATGGATCCACTACTAAGGAGTGTCCAGCCATCGGCAATTTCCCAATGCGCCCACACCCATTAACGCCACAGAAGAACATCTGATTTTCAATGGCTCTAGCTTGATTTAATATTTTCCAATGTGACAATCGAAGCAATGGCCACTGGGCAGGTAAAAAGAATAGTTCCACCCCTGCCAATGCTGCTTTGCGAATTAGCTCAGGGAATCGAATATCATAACAGGTAGCACTAGAACAGAGGACACCATCCAATATGAAGTGATGTACTTGTGTACCTCCCGTAAAATAGAGTTCCTCTTTTACCGGACTAAATCCGTGCATTTTATCATAAGTAGATACTAACTCACCTTCCCGATTATACACATAGGTACGATTGTAAATCTTACCATTTTCTTTGATGGCTACAGATCCCCCAACAATATTGACATGTAACTCCTTAGCCCACCCACTAAGAAGTTCTTGCATTCGATTTCCATTAGGGTCCGCTAAGGCTATCAAGTCATGGCCAGTCATAAAGCCTGTGTTCCATGTTTCTGGCAATACAATGATATCTGGCGCCTCCTTCGCTACTTGGTGTATCATTGTATCCATCATTTGAAGGTTCTCTTTTACCTGTCCAATTTGTATAGCACTTTGCACTATCCCTAATCGTACTTCTTTCATAACCCCTCCTAAATGTGCCACGCCATATGGTCTGAAAATTCATTAGGCGCTAGTGGCAAGGCATGACGACGTGGTACATATGTGTCGGTAGCAAAGCGGTCTTGCTTAGGCTGGCGATAAATAATATGCTCTGGTTCCGTTTCAAAAATAATAACATTGGGCGGTACATCTCGTTTGATGACAAGATTACAACCCATCTTAGACCCTTTTCCCACCGTGATATCTCCCAGTACCTTAGTGCCAGCACCAATTAACACATCATCTTCAATCGTAGGATGTCGCTTTACTTTTCGTGAGTCCATCCCTCCTAATGTAACACCATGGAATAGCGTCACATTATCTCCCACTATGGCTGTTTCCCCAATAACAACACCCATACCATGATCAATAAACAAACCCTTTCCTATCTGCGCTCCTGGATGAATTTCTATACCCGTCACACGCCGTGCATGCAAGGCAATGCGTCTCGCCAAAGTAAACCATCCTTTTTTATACAGACGATGGGCAAAGAAATGCCAAAATAAAGCTGTAATATGCGGATATGTCCACACCACCATAAACCATGATGTAGCTGCTGGATCTGACTGCAACACTCGCTGAATATTATACTGGATTGACTTCCAAACCGCTCCCATTGTTACCTCCCTATATAGAGATAGCATGGCCGAAACCATGCTATGCTCCTTGTCTATCAATTATGAATGAATCCAATCCACGCTCTCAAATTGAATCATAGACAGATATTTTTCAACTCCATCTGGAGCTACTACCACTACATCTACATCTGGGAATTTTTTACCATATTGGCGGGCTACTAAAATAGCTGCCGCTGAAGAAATTCCGATGCCGATACCCGTTTCACGCATGAAATTGCCTACTTCTGTAATAGCATCTTCATCAGTCACTGTTTGCACTTCATCCATAAGCTCAGCATCAAAGTTTTCTGGAATAAAACCAGCTCCCAAGCCTTGGATTTTATGTACCCCACCAATACCGCGAGAAATCACTGGAGATCCTTCTGGTTCTACAGCTACTGCTTTAATGTACGGATGTTGTTCTTTCAAGGATTTAGTAACACCTGTAAATGTGCCACCAGTACCAATTCCCGCTACAAACACGCCTATATTCGGTACATCACGTAAAATTTCTTTTGCCGTTGTTTCATAGTGAGCTGTTGGATTCGCTGGATTAACAAATTGTCCTAGTGTCACAGCATTTGGATAGTTATCAAGAATTTCTTGTGCTTTTCCTAATGCACCTTTCATGCCCACTTCTTTCGGTGTTAAAATCAATTGTGCTCCATAAGCTTTAATTAATTCACGGCGCTCTTGACTCATGCTTTCTGGCATAATAATGATTGTTTTAATCGATAACATAGCGCCTAACATTGCTAAGGCAATACCAGTGTTACCACTAGTAGCTTCTACGATAATCGTATCTTCCTTAATCAACCCTTTTTCTTTTGCATCTTGTAACATGCCTAACACAGCGCGATCCTTCACACTGCCACCAGCATTATACTTTTCTAATTTAACATACACATTCGTGTCAGGAATACGATAGATTGGCGTATTTCCAATTAAATCAATTGCATTCTTTATAACAGCCATACTAATTCTCCTCTACTTAGACTTAAATGAATTATACTTCAATTAATTCCTATTTTAAGGGTAGGATTTGTTTTTGTCAACTACATTTTCTCAAAATTATCCTTACTTTGATTGAAAGCCACCATGTCCCATATGAATACAGTCTTGTTTTGTAATGCGGATATCTGCTAACAATCTTGGCACTATCACATCAAATGCACTAGGAGCGCTATATAACACTCCACCTGGAACCCCCATAATTGGCGTATGATCCTCTAAATAAGCAATGCAAACCATAGAGCCAGGCAATACTGGTAATCCATAGGTTACCACTTCACTAGCTACACGAGCGATAGCACCTGGCGTCAAATCATCTGGGTCTACACTCATACCTCCGGTGCAGAAAATGATATCTGCTCCTTTGCCTTTCACAGACCGAATAGCAGATACGATTCTATCTGTATCGTCAGGCACAATCTCACGTGCCACTAATTCTACTCCAAATGGTGCTACACGATCTTGAATCACCGCCGTAAATGCATCTTGAATGCGTCCTTCATAGACTTCGCTACCAGTCGTCACAATCGCCATACGTTTTCGTACAAAAGGATGTACTTGAATAATCGATTCTTTATCAGTTTGTAACCGTTTAGCCTCTTCCAATTGCCAAGCTTCTAGCAACAAAGGAATGCATCGCATGCCTGCCACTGGATCTCCTGCTTTCACTGGAGTACCATGAAACCGTGTAACAATCGTCAACTCCCCTATCCCATTGATTGTATACAATGCATCTATATCAACTGTCAACACGCCATCATGATTGGCAATCGCTTCAATTTTCCCCTGTTGTACAGGCGTCGGTGAAAGTGAGGGATGCTCGCAAAAACGGTATAACTCTTCCGCTACCGTTTCCTCATGGATAAGTTCATAATCCCCCTCTTCCATCACATAAATATGTTCTTTTCCCAACTGTAATAATAACTCAATATCTTCTTCACGAATCACATGGCCTCGTTTAAAAGGTGTATCTTTTACTTCACCAATAACAATGCGCACAATATCGTGGCACAGCGCTTGTCCCACTGCATCTTTTACATGTATTTCTTTCATGATTATATTAACTCCAAATTCGTTTTCCTATGGTAAAAGCCAAGCCACATAAGCTGAATCCTACCAAAATTTGTCCACCCATATAGCCCAACAAATACCATATACCTTTTTCAGCTAGTATATAGCTTTCAAAGATAAATGTGGAAAATGTGGTGAGCCCTCCTAAAAATCCAGTCACACACAATAACTTTACCAACGGGGATAGATGAGGATGCCCTTCTATATAGGCCATAGCAAGTCCTATGAGTAACGAACCTGCTACATTGACGGTGATCGTCCCCCATGGGTAGAGAGCCCCTTTATAGAGCATATATTGACCAATACCATACCTAGTAAGAGCACCTATGGCTCCACCGATGGCCACTGCTATATATGTATTCATTACTAAACTCCTTTATTCTTTTATTATACACTACACATTACTGTTTATATACAAAATTAGTAACATATTACTTTCAATTTATATATAAGTCACAATAGTTATAAACTATATCATATATAAATTATAACAAGCATTTTTATATACTCCATCTACGTTGTCTCTTAGGTATACACTGTATATGTATTTCATATACAACCTGGATATATCAAATACTATATAGCATCGAGTACTAGTAATGGTTTACATCAAAGGAGTACAAAAAAGAACTGCCCATTTCTAGACAGTTCTTCCCTATATACTTTAATTACCAGGATGTTTAATTAAATCTTGCCCTGCGATACCAGGACGAGTCATTTCTTTTGGAGATAAGATATGATCCATCTCTTCTTTCGTTAATAATTTTTTCTCTAGAATGATTTCTTTTACACTGCGGTCAGTTTCTAACGCTTCTTTTGCCAAGGCCGATGCATTTTCATAACCAATATGAGGTAATAAAGCTGTTACAATGCCAACAGAACGATCTAACCAGTACTCACATTGTTCTTTATCGACTTCTAGATCAATTAATAACTTATCTACAAAGGTATTCACCGCATTTTTCAAATAGCACATAGAATTGAACAAGTTATAGGCAATCACTGGCTCCATAACATTCAATTCAAACTGTCCATTTTCTACGCCAAGAGAAATTGTTAAATCATTACCGATGACTTGATAACAAGTTTGATTCAATACTTCTGCAATGACAGGGTTCACTTTACCTGGCATGATAGAAGAACCTGGTTGACGTGGAGGCAATTTCAACTCTCCAATACCACAGCGAGGGCCCGATGCCATTAAACGGAAATCATTGGCCATCTTAATCAATACGAGTGCTGTGACTTTCAAACCAGAAGAAATATCCGCAAACACATCTGTATTATTCGTAGCATCAATTAGGTTATCTGCCGTGATGAATGGTTCACCTACAACACGAGACAATTCATCTACCACGGATTTAATATAAGTTGGCTCTGCATTTAGACCTGTACCTACAGCAGTAGCACCCATATTGACAGTATGTGCTTCTAACATAGCAGACTTAATACGACGAATGCCACGACGTACGCCAGAGGCGTAAGCACTCATTTCTTGTCCTAGGGTAATTGGCACTGCATCTTGTAAATGAGTACGACCCATTTTTAAAATTTCTTTGTATTCTTCAGCTTTTTTATCTAACTCATCTGCCAAGCGACGTAGGGCTGCTAATAAAGGCTTACTCTTCATAATCGCACATACTTTGATAGCCGTTGGGAATGTATCATTCGTAGATTGTGCCATATTAACATGGTTATTAGGGGATACAATATCATATTGTCCTTTTTCATACCCTAAAATTTCCAGCGCACGATTGGCCAATACTTCATTCATATTCATATTGAAAGAAGTTCCTGCTCCGCCTTGGATCGGATCTACTGGGAATTGATCATTGAAGTTACCACGCACCACTTCATCAGCAGCACGACTGATAGCTTGACCTATTTTTTCATCCAAACGACCAGTACTCATATTCGCTAAAGCACATGCTTTTTTTACCATTGCCATAGCTTTTACAAAGTCTAAATCAATTTTTTTACCTGTAATAAAGAAGTTTTCAACACCGCGTAACGTTTGTACTCCATAGTACAACTCATCAGCAACCTCTAATTCACCTAAAAAATCATGTTCTTTTCTCATAGTCTACCTCACTCCATGCCAACAGCATGTATATTAGTATTGATATAACGTATATCTATAGGTTATATCTGTATCGTGTATACACAATAGAGGGGCCGACGAAAAAGTGGTTGCAACCGCACGTAAAAAAGCATAAAAAGTGGTGCCAACCGGGAGCCAACAAAGTCAATTTATACCCATTTAACTCCCTTTTAGAAAACAAGAAACCCAGTAACTAAGCTAGTTACTGGGTTTTCATTTTGTATTGAATTATTCTGCTGTGAATGGCAACAACGCGATTGCACGAGCACGTTTAATTGCTAGTGTTAATTTACGTTGATGTTTAGCACAAACACCAGAAATACGACGAGGAAGAATTTTGCCACGTTCAGTCGTGAAACGACGAAGTTTAGCAATATCTTTATAGTCGATTTGATCAGCATGATCTACACAGAAGTTACATACTTTTCTTCTTGGTTTTCTGCCTCTATCTCTTCTCATTGAGAAACCTCCTTTGATTTAGTTGTGGAGTTCTTAGCTTAGAACGGAATTTCTTCGCCTGCACCAGCACCAAATCCATCAAAATTTGATGAATTGTCGCCACCAAAGGCATCAAAAGATTGCGTATCTAAGGCTTGACCAACGAAGTTTGCTACTACTTCAGTAACATATCGTTTTGTACCATCTTGCGCTTCATAAGAACGTGTAGAAATACGACCTTCTACGAAACAACGGCTACCTTTACGCAAATTTCCCGCAGCTTCTCCTAATTTTCCCCAAGCTACACAGTTAACAAACGCAGTTTGTTCTTTTGTCTCGCCATTTTGATCCACATAAGAATTGGATGCAGCTACTGTAAAAGTAGCAACAGCACGACCAGTTTTTGTGTAACGCACCTCAGGGTCACGAGCTAAATTTCCTAATAGTTGTACAGAATTCATAATCCTAACCTCCTTAGGCTATTATTTTTCGTGTTTTACAATCAGGTGTCTAAGAACGTTATCGTCGATTTTAAGAACGCGGTCGATTTCTTTGATTTCGCCAGGAGCAGACTCAAAGTTAATCAATACGTATACGCCATCAGTATGTTTATTTACTGCATACGCTAAACGGCGTTTACCCCAAACGTCAACTTTCTCAACTGTACCGCCAACACGAGCAATTAAAGCCTCAATTTTATCAAAAGTAGCTTTGTTTGTCTCTTCATCAGCTGGTTTCACAATCACCATGACTTCGTATTTGTTCATACAAAATCACCTC
>CAUSMY010000076.1:0-7099 GCA_963533015.1 uncultured Veillonella sp. | reverse complement strand
AGACAATTTATATTCTTAATGCAGGTATTGGAAAATGAGAAAAGTTGAAAATGCTGCATCTAAAGCAGATGGAAAAGGTGCTATTGTAATTGCACTCCATAGTGGAAACTGGGAATTACTAGGAGGCATACTAGCATCAGAAGGATATCCTTTGATTTCTGTAGCAATGCAACAACAAGGTGATGCCGATCGATTTATCAATGAATATCGAACTATGATGCACCAACATGTAACCTATAAAACAGGGGTGCGTGAAATGGTAAAAGAATTACAAAAAGGTTCTTTTATTGGGCTGATTATGGACCAAGATCCTGGTGATCAAGGTCAGCTAGTGCCATTCTTTGGATATGAAACACTCACTCCAGTAGGTCCTGCAGCAATGGCACGGATGCAAGATGTGCCTATTATTCCTATTACAATTCGTTTTGATGAGTATACGGAAAAACATAAAATCACAGTGCATCCGCCGATTTACGCAGAAAAAACTGATGATCGAAAACGTGATATTGCAGTTACCTTGACAATATTGAATGAATGGTTAGAAGATTATATTAGACGATATCCAGAAGATTGGTTCTGGCTCCATAATCGATGGAAATGGACCCGTCGTTTATATGGTGATACGATAGAAGTACCACCAGATGCAATGAAACAACAAACAATTGGCAAACCTATTGACTATGAAGGAACTGGCTTGCATAGTGGATTGCCAGTACATATGCGTATACTACCAAGTGAAGCTAATACAGGTATTACATTTGTAAGGACTGATTTAGCTGGGACTCCTTCTGTGAAAGCAGATATACGCAATGTAACTAATACTATGCGTGCTACCACATTAGAAGATGGAGAGGCAAAAGTATTTACCGTGGAACATATACTGGCAGCCTTTTATGGTATGGCCATTGATAACTGTGTTATTGAATTGAATTCACCTGAACCTCCAGTAGCTGATGGTGGTTCCGCAACCTTTGTATCTTTGATACAGGAAGCAGGTATTGTAGAACAAGATGCAGAACGATATGTCCATGTGGTAAAAGAGTCTCATGGAGTTTATGAAGATGATAAGTTTATTATTATACGTCCTTATGATGGATTCCGTGTGACATTCACTAGTATCAATAGTCATCCTATGCTAGGTACAACATGGTGATTATGAAATCACCCCAGAAGTGTTTGCCAAAGAGATTGCTCCCGCACGCACGATTGGGTTTACTAAAGAAATCGAACAGTTGCAAGCGATGGGATTGGCCAAAGGCGGTTCTACAGAGAATGTCATTGTCTATGATGAGACGACATGCTTATCAAACTTGAATTTTCCTGATGAATTGGTGCGACATAAAATTTTAGATATATTGGGAGACTTATTTTTAGTAGGTCATTTAAAAGGCCATATTATTGCTGTAAAATCAAGTCATAACTTAAATTCTCGCCTAAGTAGAGAGATTTTGAAAGAAATGTAAGAGGAGGCATACTATGATTCTGACTGTTGAAGAAATTATGGAGATTCTACCACATCGTTATCCATTTTTATTGGTAGATCGTATTATTGAAATGGAACCTATGAAACGTGCTGTAGGAATTAAAAACTGTACATTTAATGAACCGCATTTCATGGGACACTTCCCAGGCAATCCTGTTATGCCAGGGGTGTTGATTACAGAAGCAATTGCGCAGGTAGGTGGTATTGCCCTTTTATATCCAGAGGAAAATCGTGGATTGACACCAATGTTTACAGGTATC
The DNA here is from genome assembly GCA_963533015.1 of uncultured Veillonella sp. Taxonomy (GTDB): domain Bacteria; phylum Bacillota; class Negativicutes; order Veillonellales; family Veillonellaceae; genus F0422. The sequence continues at coordinate 5,356 of CAUSMY010000076.1, read as the reverse complement.
GACAAAGTACGTTTCCGTCATCCAGTAAAGCCTGGTGATCAAGTGCGTATGGAAGCTGATGTGGTTAAAATCAAAGGCCGCATGGGTAAAGTAGAGGGTCGCGCTTACGTAGGTGATAAATTAGTAGCTAGTGGTGAGTATATGTTCGCCTTGGTAAAACCAGAATAACTTTCAAAATGTAAGGAGTGACGCAGATGATAGTAGTTGGCATGGAAAATGCAACATCTGAAATTCATAGTAGTGCAGTCATACATCCCGATGCCAAAATAGGTAAGAATGTTATCATTGGCCCTGGTGCAGTCATTGGAGAGCATGTTGAAATCGGAGATGGTACCAAGATTGGTGCAAATGTAGTCATTGGTGGCTGGACAACGATCGGTAAGAATAACGGGTTCTTTCTTTGATGTGCGAGTAGTATTGAACCACAAGATTTAAAAGTTAAAGGTGAAAAAAGTTATTGCGTGATTGGTGATAACACAGTAGTTCGTGAGTTTGTAACGATTAGTCGTGCAACTGGCGAAGGTGAGGAAACTCGCATTGGCAATAACTGTTTATTCCAAGCTTGTACTCATGTAGCTCATAACTGTATTGTTGGTAATAACGTTATTATGAGTAATTGTGCTGGTCTAGCTGGTCATGTTATCGTAGAAGATCGAGTTGTCATTGGCGGTATTGCCGGTGTGCATCAATTTGTAAAAATCGGTCGCAATGCTATGGTAGGCGGAATGGCAAAAGTTGTACAAGATATTCCACCGTATGTGATTGCCGATGGACAACCAGCACATGTCATTGGATTGAATTCTGTAGGCTTGGCACGTGCAGGTGTTTCAGAAGAAGTGCGCAGAGAATTAAAGAAAGCATTCCGGATCATTTATCGTAGTGGATATAGTTTATCCAAAGCGATTGAAGAAATGGAAATGAACTTAACATCTTCTGTTGAAATCGAACACATGTTACGATTCTTGCGAAATGCAGATCGCGGTATTATGCGCGTGAGAAGAGATTAATTTCATATGTCATACCATATACATGCTGAGTGCCAGAGTGCACTTGGCATGTATTTTATTATGGTGAACTTTAATGCCTATATACTGATTCTATGGTATAATATAGATTGGAATTTTTATAATTAAAAGTTAGTAGGAGGCGTTATGGCGAAAGTAGGATTGATTGCAGGGATTGGTAATCTGCCAGTTGAATTTATGCGTGCAGCCCAACGAGAAGGATATGAAGTTGTGGTTGTATCCGTCGTGACTGATGGGGCTCCACAATTACAAGTAGAAGCCGATGCATACTATCAAATTAGCGTCTTTAAATCAGATACGGTGATAAAAACCTTTTTAAAAGAAGGTGTTACAGATGTAACCATGCTTGGGAAGGTAACGAAAGAACATCTCTATAAAAAGATTACCACCATTCCAGATATGAGAACCATCAAAATACTCAATCGCCTGCGTAATCGTAAAGATGATACGATTATGTTAGCCATTGTAGCTGAGCTCGAGAAGGAAGGCCTTCGAGTGGCAGATCAAACGAAATATATGCGTTCTTTGATGCCACCAGTAGGTGTTATGACAAATCGGAAGCCTACAGAAGCAGAAACGTTAGATATAGAATTTGGATTTACCCTAGCAAAGCAAATGGGTGCTCTCGACATTGGACAAACGGTGGTTGTTAAAGAACAAGCTGTGATGGCCATAGAAGCGATTGAGGGAACAGATGCATGCATTCAACGGGGGGGAGCCTTGGGTAGAGAAGGTGCTGTGGTTGTAAAAACAGCAAAACCCAATCAGGATGTACGTTTTGATGTGCCTGCAATTGGCATGAAGACATTGGAATCGATGATTAGCAGTAATTGTAAAGTCTTAGCGATGGAAGCGAAACGAACTATATTCGTAGAACAGGAAGCTGTTCTAAAAAAAGCGAATGAATTAGGTATCGTAATCTGTGCTGTAGAAGGGCCAGATGAGGAGTAAGAATGAAGATTATGTTTTCTGCTGGTGAAGCGTCGGGAGATACCCATGGTGCCAGCGTCGCGAAAGCTTTGCTTTCAAAGTACCCAGATGCCACGTTGTTTGGTATGGGTGGAGATTTGATGAAAGTAGCTGGGGTCGATATTATATATGATATTGAGCAGTTAGGTTTCATTGGTATCGTTGAAATCATTAAACATTTGCCAACGTTCTTTAAATTACGTACGTTCTTAAAGGAAGCGATGTTGCGTGAGAAACCAGACGTATTAGTATGTATTGATTATCCAGGATTCAATATGAAGCTGGCTAAAGTAGCACATGATTTAGGTATACCAGTGGTATATTATATTGCGCCTACTATTTGGGCTTGGAATAAGGGTAGAGGTAAAGATATTGCTAAAACAGTGACAAAGGTAGCATCAATTTTTCCTTTTGAAGCAGAAGCATATCAAGAATTTGGCGTCGATGTGGAGTTCGTCGGCAATCCGCTAGTGGATATTGTAAAACCAACTATGACGAGAGAAGAAGCATTTACTCATTTTGGTGCGTCTCCAGAGGCGCGCAATATATTGTTAATGCCGGGCAGTCGAAAACAAGAAGTACAGGGGTTGTTGCCAACTATGCTGAGTGCCGCTGAAGAGCTAGCAAAGTCTAGATCTGATCTTGCATTTTTCTTGCCAAGAGCGCATACAATACCACGAGCTGATTTAGAAGCTATTATTCAAAAGTATTCGGTACCTATTACGATTACAGAAGGTAATAATTATGATTTGATGCAAATTTGTACGGCTTGTATCGCTGCATCTGGAACGGCGACGCTGGAATCAGCATTGATGAATGTGCCTACATTATTAATTTATAAGGTAGCACCTATTACATATGGAATTGGGAAATTGTTGGTGAATATTAAAGATATAGGTCTGCCAAATATTATCGCAAAACGCCGTGTGATACCTGAACTTTTACAAGGGGAAGTGACAGTATCTAATGTGTGTAATGAAATGAGTCACATACTTGATGATACCGCTATATATGAACAGATGAAATTAGATTTGGCCCAGGTGAAAGTAGATTTAGGTGCGCCAGGTGCGGTGCAACGTGTGGCTGATGTCATTGCATCAGTAGCAATGAAGGAGGCATAAATGAACCGATATAAACAATTATTAGCCTTTGTCGGGCCTTATAAAATGCGACTCTTGTTGGGCATTGTTTGCATGATTGTGGCGGCTATGGGATACTTGGTGGTACCTTGGCTTATTCGCAACGTAGTAGATGGTGTGCTACAAGATAAAAATTTAGGTCTTTTGACATTGATCGTGATGGCTATTTTAGTTATCTTTTTGATTCGTGGGTTTGCGACCTATGGACAGAATTATACGATGGCTTACGTAGGGCAACGTGTGGTAATCGATATTCGAGAAACGCTGTTCAAGCATTTGCAACGATTGGATCAAGCCTATTTCGATCGTCGTAAGACGGGAATTATCATGAGTAATATTACCAGCGATGTAGGCGCGCTACAACAAGCCATCGTTGATAATTTAATCTCCTTTATGACGGAAGGTGTTACATTAGTAGGTTCACTAGTGTTCATGTTCTATCTAGATTGGAAATTGTCCCTATTAACCTTGATTATTGTGCCAGTTGTATTGGGGTTAACGAATGTATTTGGTAAACGATTGCGTTCTGCTGGACATGAAGTGCAAGGTAGAACAGCAGATATTACAGCATTTTTGCAAGAAGTAATTTCTGGCGTTCGAGTGATTCGTTCCTTTGCCCGTGAACGTTATGAATTTGGTCGCTTTCAAAAAGAAAATCAAAATAACTTTGATGCAGCCATGAAAGCTACAAAATTAACAGCTCTCATGAGCCCTATGGTAGAGTTTTCTGCAGCCATTGCAGTGGTGGTAATTCTATGGTATGGTGGTTACTCTGTAGTACAAGGCTATATTACGGCAGGTTCCTTGATTGCGTTTTTGATTTACGCGATTAACCTATCAAATCCTGTGAAACGGTTGACACAAGTCTATGGTAATTTACAAAAAGCGTTAGCAGCCGGCGATCGTGTAATCGACATATTAGAAACAGAACCGCATGTAAAAGAATCCAAAACAGCAAAACCACTGGCTCATGTACAAGGAGATGTACAGTTTGATCATGTAACGTTTTCCTATGATGGAGAAGGGCTAGCATTAAACGGTGTTACGATTCATGCAAAGCCAGGACAAACGGTGGCCATTGTAGGACCATCTGGAGCTGGTAAATCAACGATTGCTAACTTATTACCAAGATTTTATGATGTCACAGGTGGTTGTATTCGTATTGATGGTGTCGATGTTCGAGACACCACATTCCAATCATTACGTGAGAATATTGGGCTTGTGCCACAAGATACTATGCTATTTAATGCGTCTGTAAAAGATAATATCTTATACGGCCGATTAGATGCTACCGATGAAGAAGTGTTAGCTGCAGCTAAGGCTGCCAATGCGTATGAGTTTATTGAAAAGCTACCGGAAGGTTTTGATACAATGGTAGGAGAACGAGGAAACGCTTTATCAGGTGGACAACGACAACGAATTGCTATTGCTAGAGCGATTCTTAAGAATCCTAGTATCTTGATTCTAGATGAAGCTACTTCGGCATTGGATACGGAGAGTGAAAAAATTGTGCAAGAAGCATTGGAACGATTGATGAAGAATCGAACGGCTCTTGTTATAGCACATCGCTTGAGTACAATTAAACATGCAGATCACATTGTAGTGTTACAACGAGGAACTGTGGTAGAAGAAGGTACACATGACGAATTGTTAGCATGTGGTGGTGTATATAGTCATTTATATTCTGTTCAATTTTCGGCAAAGGAATAAACAATGTACTGGATATATAATGTAGTACTTAGCATATTTTGGATAGGATTGCTCCCTTGCATAGTATATTGGTGGATTGTAGAGACAGGGTTTTATTCTCGTATGAAACAGAGTATGGGGATTCTACCTACACCTTTGAAAGAGGCTATAGCTGATACATCAGTTATTTGGATACATGCTGCGTCTGTTGGTGAAGTAGTGGCAGCAAGTCCTATCGTGAAGGAGCTAAAACAACAGTTTCCTCATATGGCTGTCGTCGTGTCTGTGGTCACGAAAGCAGGGCACGGTATGGCTACACGTATTATAGAGGAAGCAGATGGGATTATCTTTTTTCCCTTGGACTTTCCTATATTCGTAAAACGATTATTGTGCAAGATACGTCCCATAGCGATTCTTTTAGTAGAAACGGAGTTATGGCCTAATTTTTTACATATGGCATCTCAACAACAGATACCTATTATGATGGTCAATGGGCGTATTAGTGATCGGTCTGTAAAACGATATAAAAAGGTG
>CAUSMY010000075.1:0-7173 GCA_963533015.1 uncultured Veillonella sp. | reverse complement strand
AATAAAAAGTATATTTTCGTATAGTAAGGAGGCCCATTATGCAACCACAATTTTATCAGTTTTTTAACGAGCTAACACCTGAACAAAAAACTATGTTACTTTGAAATTAAGTAGCGAAAAAGAATCTGTCATCGCCTATATTTGTTTCTTTTTACTAGGAGCTCATTATTTCTATATTGGTCGCCCCTTAACAAATATTTTATTCTATATTACATTGGGTGGATTTGGTATATGGGCTCTCATCGACCTTTTCCGTATTCCTTCCATGGTGAACGAATATAACACTAACTATACATTCCGTGTGATTGAAGAAGCTAAATTATTATATCCAAGTAATCCAGGATTCCAAGGTGGCTACCAAAACTACCAAGGATAGTAATTCATCAGAAATTATATCTATATATTAAAAAGGATACTGAACAACTTTCGTTCAGTATCCTTTTCTTTCTATTGCTTTATGTATCATGCAGAGTATTATTTCTTCTTCTCTTCAATAATCTCAAAACCATAGTTTCGAATATGCTCTTTTAGCAATTCTAAATATTTTTTTGCAATCGCACTCGGTTCCAACATGTGTGGCATCAAGTAACCCATTGTCATTGTATCTTCTACATCAAGAGGGATTGCAATAATTTTGTCATCATTTAGCTCACGACTCAAAATGCCTGAACTAATCGTATATCCATTTAAACCAACCATCAAGTTAAAGATCGTAGCACGATCCGATACTTTAATGGTCATTTTTCTATCTAGGGTACTCAAAATTTCTTCTGAGAAATAGAAAGAATTATCTTCTCCCTGATCATAGCTCAAATACGGGAAGTCTTCTAAATCTTCTAGTGTAATCTTTTCTTGATTAGCTAATGGATGTTCCCTACATAAGAACACATGTGGCTCCGCTTCAAACAGAGGATGAAATGTTAACTTATATTCTTTGAATAGTTTTTCCATAACTTGGCGATTGAAATTATTTAAATACAAGATTCCTATTTCACTTTTAAAGGTAGCCAAATCTTCAAAAATATTTTGCGTTTCTGTTTCTCTTAATCCAAATTGATATTCATCTGTATCAACACTTTTAATTAACTCTACAAAAGCATGGACTACAAAAGCATAGTGCTGAGCAGAAATAAAGAAATGTTCCTTTCTCTTTGTGTTGGATTTATATCGTTCTTCTAATAATTGAATTTGATCTAATACTTGGCGAGCATATATCATAAACTCTCGACCATCATGGGTCAAAGTAACACCAGATTTTGTCCGCAATAATAGTTGAACACCCATTTCATGTTCTAACTCTTTAATCGCATTGGACAAGCTTGGTTGCGATAAGTACAACTCCTTAGCCGCTTCATTAATAGATCCTTTCTCTGCAATTTTTTCTAAATATTGTAATTGTTGTATTCTCATTGTATTTTGCCTTTTCTATATCTATTCATGAAGTTCTATACATACAAGGTTCCTGTATGAAAGTAAACAAAACCTAACGAATAAAGTCCGTTACTTTACACGTTAGGTACATCATTGTATAACTTAATTTTCTGCGCCTAATGGCATCTTTAACTATTGATTTTTTTAGTATATACATAATACAAAAAATAATACCTACCGTCAAGATATATTTTAAAATATGTGACAAAATACGTCTATCTACTAGTATCTGTGGCATAAAATTAGCTGTATATAATATCCTTATTTATTATAGTTTTAAGCTATATCAATTCATATATATTAAGAATTGGTCTATATGCGTAAAAATTGGTATGATAGACCATATTGATTACAGGAAAGGACATCAGCCATGAGCGAATCTATACAACAAAAACGACCAACCTTATCATACGAAATATTTCCTCCCAACACACAAGTAGGGGACGAAAAAATTATTACTGTCCTAGATGAGCTAAAGAGCTTAAAGCCAGAATTTATTTCTGTTACTTGCAGTAATAAACAACGTAACATTGAAGAAACAACCATAAAACTATCTAATTATGTACAAAACACCTTGCACATTCCTACGAAAGCACATTTACCAGCTATCTATTTGTCAAAAGAACAAGTGAAATCTGTTATAGATAGACTCGATGAACTTGGCATTCACAAACTATTAGCTCTTCGTGGCGACATTCTAGAAGACTTACCACCCGTTGGTGATTTCAAATATGCTACAGAGCTTGTACATTTCGTCAAGGAATATGCGCCTCACTTTCAAATCTCCGGTGCTTGCTATCCAGAAGTACATCCAGATTCACCAAGTCAACTGCAAGATATTAAATACTTAAAAGAAAAAGTAGATGCTGGTTGTGAATTATTAGTGACACAGTTCTTCTTAGATAACAATGTATTCTATGAGTTCCAAGAAAAATGTGCTCTCGCAGGTATCGAGGCTCCTATCTTAGCTGGGGTAATGCCAATCATCAACCGCAATCAAGCATTGCGCTTACTTACCTCCAATGCAACGGCTATTCCACGCAAATTCAAAGCGATTTTAGATAAATATGAGCACGATCCTATCGCTCTTCGCGATGCCGGCCTTGCCTACGCATTAAATCAAATCGTAGACTTGGTAACCGAAGGCGTCTCTGGTATTCATTTATATACTATGAACCAATCCAATACAGCTCTATACATTGAACAAGCAGCTCGTTCCTTATTTAGCTCTCCTGTTTATGAAAGCCAATAAATAGGATTATTACTATAGTTTTTATACACCTATCATACATACAAAATATAGCAAGGATGCTCTATGTAGTTCCTCTCGTCAAGAGAAGCCCCTACATAGAGCATCCTTATATTGCTTTATTAGCATATTCTTTTTTATAGAGACATACAAACCCATTCATATGTGGAATATCCGTCTATTTAAATATAATGCCGTGGCACCCGTTCTGAAAAGTTACAGAAGATTTCATATGGAATGGTTCCCACTAAATAGGCTAATTCCAAAGCGGTGATACTTTCTTGCCCTTGTTTTCCCAATAGCACTACACTATCACCTGGTGAAACCTGAATATGGTTCGGGACTTTCACCATAAATTGATCCATACATATACGCCCTACAATTGGGCATCGTGTTCCATGAATGAGTACAGACCCTTTATTAGACAAAGCCCTTGGGTATCCATCGGCATACCCTACAGGAATTGTTGCAATCGTTTCTTCTCCTGTCGTTGTATACGTACTACCGTACCCGATAGAAGACCCTTTTTGTAAGTGTTGCACATGAACAACTTTACTATATAAACTTAAGGCTGGTTTTAACCCTAAGCGATTAGGGACATCCATAGATGGCATGATTCCATACTGAATAATCCCCGGCCGAGCATCATTAAACAAACTATCTGTAACAGCCAACAATCCAGCACTATTTGCTAATGAAAACCGATACGCCTCATCTCGATGAGCTCGAACCGTTTCTACTACTTGTCTAAACTGCTCCACTTGAAAGTTAGCATGACTTTGATCCGCAGCATCACCATTTGCTAAATGTGAGAAGAACCCATCTACACGAAGATACTCATAGGATTCTACACGTTCTAAAAATGCTAGCACATCCTGTGGTTTGCTTCCGATACGATGCATGCCTGTATCAACTGCAATGGCACATTCTACTATTGTTTCATGTCTCTTGGCGCATTCATTAAGTGCCTCTAGATCGGTAGACTCGCAAATTGCAGGTCTAGAGTTTCCTTCAATGACTAAATCAAAAGACTGCGGTAAGGTCAGCCCTAGTAAATAGATAGGCACAGTAATCCCTGCTGCACGCAATGGTATCGCTTCTTCTGGAAAGGCTACTGCTAATGATTCATAGCCTTCTTCAACGGCAATACGCCCTACCATAACACTACCATGACCATAGGCATTAGCCTTTACAACGGCAGTGCTCGTACACCATTCTGGTAAACAATCTTTAATTTTTCGTAAATTGCTTCGTATTTGTGCTGTATCTATTTCTACATATGTAGGTCTCACAACTTCACCCTCTTGTTCTTAGTCTACTAAAGATTACCTATACTAAGGTTTCTAATCATAGTCTATCGCTGGATATACCATATTTCATGCATACCCTTTTAATCTCATAGCCATATAATATTCAGTATATTGCTATTATACACCTTATGACAATGAAATACTGAAAAATATAATACATGTCTTATTCTATCACATTTAAACCAATTATCTCTACAAAAAGGACTGACATTCGAATCATATACTTATGATTCGTTGTCAGTTCCTTGTATATCCTATATAGTTATGTATCTTTCCTATCGAGTATGATATCTGTTACGGCATATTGAATGGCCATACCATAGGAATAATCACTAAACTTACGATAAAGCACACTATAATTAATGGCGTGCCAGCTTTTACATAGTCCATAAATTTATAATTCCCTGGCGTCAACACAATCGTATTCGGTGGCGTACCCACTGGCGTAGCAAATGCACAAGAGGCCGCTACACCTATGGCCATCAATACGGCATGTGGACTGGCACCCATAGCTTGTGCAATAGAAATACCAATAGGAGCCAATAATGCACAAGATGCCGTATTAGACATAAATTGTGTTAATACACAGGATAGCAAGAATAAAATCGCTGTTGCAAAGTACGGACTAGGATTATCTCCCATAATATCCACCACAGCATGAGCAATCATTTGACCTGCACCAGAATCATTCATTGCGGAAGCTACAGGCATCATGCCTGCAAATAAGAAAATTGTTACCCAATCTATAGATTGATACGCTTGTTTTTCTTTCAAACAGCCTGTCAATACCGCTAATACAGCGCCAATGATTGCTGCCAAATGTAAAGGCACATCAATGCCGATTTTTTTCAATGTTGTAGACAATGCCATGAATAGAACAACACCAATCAAGATGATACCGGAGTACCACATTTTTTTAGGATCATTCGAGATCTCATTAGCATCGACCTCTTGTGCGACCTCAGCTTTTGCATTTCCATCATGAGAAGGAAGGAAGTGTTTACCAATAGTCACCATATATAACATGAATGCGATTGTCAAAGGAATCCCTATCCATGCAAATTCAAAGAATCCAAATTGAGGAAGTTTAGCTTGCCCTAAGGCACCATTAATAATAATATTTGGTGGTGTACCTACTAGTGTAATAATACCACCAATACCCGCCGCAAATGCCATGGGCATTAATTGACGAGATGCAGGAATCTTAGCAGATGCACAAATACCAATCACAACCGGCAATAAAGCTGCTGCTGTTCCCGTATTAGAAAGAACAGAGGACATAAATGCAGTGACAAGCATTAAGGCAATCATAAGTCCATTTTCACTATTGCCTGCTTTTTTTACTACTGTAATACCAATTTTTTGAGCTAAACCTGTATGAAACAAGGCTGCTCCAATAATAAACATACCAGCAAATAACACTACTGTACTATCGGATAAACCGCTAAATACTTGTTTCATGGGTATAACACCTAATAAACCAAGCGCCATAGCACCTCCGATAGAGGTAATTGCAAGAGGTATAATTTCCGTTACGAATAGTAAGGCCATAATACCCAGTACAATTAATGTCAGTACAGCCGAATCCATAAGAGTCAACTCCTCTCCAAGATAAATATGCCTAATAGCAACCATTTAATACATCACAATACTGTCCATATAATATAGGATGATAGGCCGATCAAGCACAACATAATAGCCGTCACTCCATACCCTTCTACTGTGCAAGGGTATCCGAAATGTAACCATTCTCCTAGCACTCCTCGACGGAGAAAAAAACTATAGGTGGTTCGTTTCTGAAACCATTTTGATTTCCGCTCTTCACCTATGAGAAGTGTGGTACAAGTACAAATAAAAAGCGCCATACAAATGCACGTAAATACCTTTGCTTCATCTGATAGTATCATGATTCCACCTCATGGAGAATAAAAATAAATACAAGATTACGTGTTATGTAAAGCGCATACCAACTATATATTTCTTATATGAATTCATAGTCATCCTGCCATATTTGTAACAAGCCTAGGTAACACCATGTATTACCTAGGCATAGTACAATCATATATATAGTAGGCATATTCATTCCTACTACTGATGTGATTGGCGATACTACAAATCATATTATTTATATCACCAAATAAGCTTTGATTAGCCTAATACAACTAAAGCGTCACCAGTTGCTACTGTTTGGTTAGCTGCTACACGAACTTCAGCTACTGTTGCATCATGTGGTGCAACGATTTCGTTTTGCATTTTCATAGCTTCTAAGATACAAAGAACATCGCCTTTTTTAACTGCTTGGCCAGCTGTAACAGCTACGGACAAGATTTTACCAGGCATTGGGCAATCAACAGTTTGAGCACCTGCTGGAACTGGAGCTGCCGCCGCTGCTGGAGCCGCTGCTGGAGCTGCTTTAGGAGCTGGAGCTGCAGCTTTAGGAGCTGGAGCTGCTACTGGAGCGACACCACCAACTTCGTTTACTTCTACTTCATATACTGTACCGTTAACTGTAACATTGAACTTTTTCATTATAACTTCCTCCTGAATTACCTATTTGTAATGAAATTATTTCATAAGCTGAGCCAGCTTATAGGGCCTTTAATCGACCAGCTAATCGCCAAGAATTAGCTACTACTGGGCGAATAGATGCAATTTGATTTTGCGAATAACCCATTGCAACGATTGCACTGATGATAGCTGCTACTACTTCTGTTTCTTTATTAGCAGCTTGTGCATTGGTAGTTTTATTCATTAAGTTCTCCTCCATTGTCATATTGATGGTCATAACCAGCCACGTGTATGTCCCTGATTCGTATTATAGAGGGATATTACCGTGTTTTTTAGGAGCACGGGTTTCGCGTTTGCTAGCTAGCATTGCTAGGGCATTTACAATTGCCGGACGAGTATGTTTTGGTTCAATAACTACGTCAACGAATCCACGTTCTGCTGCTTTGTATGGAGTTGCGAATTCTTCTACATATTTAGCAGTTTTTTCGTCTTTATCTTCATCGCGTTTGAAAATAATGTTTGCAGCACCAGCTGGTCCCATTACAGCGATTTCAGATGTAGGCCATGCATATACTTGGTCAGCGCCCAAGTCTTGGGAACACATTGCAAGATAAGATCCACCATATGCTTTACGAGTGATAACAGTAATTTTTGGTACTGTAGCTTCAGAGTAAG
>CAUSMY010000074.1:0-7202 GCA_963533015.1 uncultured Veillonella sp. | reverse complement strand
AGCTTTATTTTGGGATGCACTTCACTCGATTGTTTTACAGCTTCTTTTATTCGTTGTTCTCTTATCTCTTTGTTTAGTTCCTCATTTTTCTTTTTCTCTTTTACTTTTTCGACAAGGCTCAATAATCTAAATATACATTTTTGACGTTCTAACTGTATAGATAACTCATAACTCTTTACAATATCTTGATTATTTATACACCATTCATTAGCTAAAGGATACCTTACCTTATCTCGAGCTGTAATCATATATTGAATCGCCACATTAAACTTATCCTGGTTCTTTTCAATTTTGCTCTGTTCTAACAATACTTTAGCAAAAGAATATCCCTTTACTAATGCTGGCTCATATAAGGTATACAAATTCAATTCATTTAAATCATGATAACTAGTTAGACCCATGTATTTAATATATAAATCAAACAATTTATTTAAATCACGTTTTGTTCCAATTTCTTTTTCATAACAATTTATGAGTGCCTCTGTAACAAAGTCATTGCTATCATAGTAAATAGAATTTTTATCCTGAATTTCAGAACGACTTAGTTTTTCAAAAATTATATCATCTGTGAATCCTTGGTAATTCCCGAGTGTAGCTTGATATGCTAGATAAGCTTGAATTAATAAATTTTGTGAGAACTCCTCTAATTCAAACAGTTCAATAGAGTTCTTGGGAAAGCTATATGTTTTTATGCACATCATTACTTCTTCATACGCTACAGCTAATCTAGATCCTTTTGCCTTTGCTTCTGCCAGCCACTTTTCACTATCTGTCGCTGACATTACATCAAAAAAGCTATTTTTAACATTTCTCTTTTTCTTATTAGCTAATGCTTGGCTCAAATGAAAAATAGCATCCCCATCATTCTTATAAAAAGATAATGCCCGACTTTCTTCTAGTTCATGAATATAAGACATCGATTCTTCATCCCCTAAAGATGAAGCCTTCAATAAAAGTTCGATAGCTGTTTTATAATCTTTTCCTTGATAGCTTTTTATCGTATCTTTTAATAAAGCTATAGCATCTTCTCTATACATTCGCCCTAAAATAGGCTTAGCTTCTTCATACCCTGCATTAATTGCTTTATCTACCCAGTAAATATAGCCTTCTTTCTTCTTCTCATTAGGTAAGCGTACTATATCATAATTAAATAATTCACCTGTTTTATAGAGAGCACCTAAATTGAACATCGACTGAGCATCTGCTAAATCAATATTTATATCTTTCTGTCTAATCTTTTCTAAATATGTCTTTGCTTCTTCACTACCAACATTGTCTAAATCTTTTAAAATATTAAATGCAGCCTCAGCTTGAAGGCAATCAATGTGTAGCATCAATCTAGCTACTTCATATTTAGAATTTGGATCATCTAAGAGCTTAAAATAAGATAGAGCTTTCTCTGGTGTTGGCGATCGACCTATCCCCATCTTATATGCTCTTGCTAAAAGATAAATCATTCTTCTATCAATTCCAACTTGATTTAGCTCTATATGATTTAAACATTTGGATAAATAGGAAGTATTATTTATACGATTAAACTGACCATCATTATCTAACGCATCCAGATATGATTCAGAAATAAAATAATTAATACTATCTTTATCAAGGATAGATTCGCAAATCTTACAAATAAAACTATACTTTCCTTGCCCTTGTAACTCCTCTACTATTACTTTTAAAGAACTCTCATCTCCGTCTAATGCCCTTTTTAATTGCCGGTCATTCGAAACTGCAATGTTTTCTATCCCCATTTCTTCCAAGTCATAATATAAATCAGTTCTTTCAAGATTACTATCTAACCAAAATCCTAAATCCAATATTTCATCTCGTGTTTTGCTATCTACTAAAGATAAACATTGTTCTTCATATATACCCTTAAAGTCCACATTATTTTGAATAATTTCAAATAACACTTCAGCCTTTTTATTTTCCGGTATTTTTTGAGCTATAAAATTTTTATAAAGATTCTCTGCTTTGTTAAATTGCTCTTCTCTTGGGTATAGAAGTGGAAGCCTCCATTTTAACATAGATACAAGATGCATCCACAATGAGTTGATAGTAAGGTGAATGGCTCGTTTAAATTCTTCTCTATAAAAACGTTTACCAAACATTTTTTCTTTTTTTCGTTCTAGGGCACTACGATCTAATGCATTTCCTATAAAATTAACAACCCCATGCAAAGCTCCTGTAGCTAGGTTAACACCCTCAGCAAAAAGAGCTCCTTTCAACGCACCTGATACACCAAATCCTCCCCCAACAACTCTCGCTCTATTATCAAATCTATTGCTTCGTCTTTCAACTTCTTGATTATATTCTCGATGTAAATCTTCGTGGTCCCGAGAGAAAAAATATACTGTATTATTCCAATCACTACAAATATCATCATAGCGATCACTTTCTACAATTGACTCGACTGTTGCATCATATATGCCGTACTCTATTAAATAATCAACCAACTTATTAATACCAGTATTTATAAATAGTTTCCCCACTTCATCAATATACGCATACACTTGATCTATGTTTTCAAACTTTTTATAAACCTCATCAAATGACTGAGCAGATATATATCCCAACTTTCGAAACGCAAGTCTAAATTCAACGGTTTTCTCTTCATTATCCGAAAATGTAATTGTTTTACCCAACACAGGAAACTGTTTCATCTTTTCCTCCCTTTATTCATATGAAAGCATTCATGTTGAATCATCACTATGAATCCCCCGTACTATATATTGTTAAATTATTAGATAACAAAAATTCTTCTAATATATAACAAGTATATATAATGTCCCCCCCCGTCAACATTTACACCAAAACATTCTTCTAAGAAAGACACCATATCTAAAAAAAACAACTAACTCTCACATATATCTGTAAGAATCAGTTGTTTTATACAAGTATCATTCATGTATGATAGATAAATAAAGCTAAGAAGACCTTCTATTATCCCCCTAAACATTAAATTTATGATTGCTCTCATTATTTCCCAAATGATATAATCAAAGTACCATACAGAGAGGGAGGGATTCGTATGAGTAAAGTAAGTTTAACCTATTATGGTCACGCTACATTTTCAATCACTAATGGTGATGTAACACTAGTATGTGACCCATTTTTCACAGGCAACACTTGGGATATAGCCAAGGCGGAAGATATACAATGCCAATATATCTTTGTGTCCCATGGTCATGATGATCATTATGGCGATACAGATGCAATTGCCAAAAAGAACGATGCACTCGTTATCTCCACAGCTGAGGTAGCAGGCAAGGCAGCTTCCGCAGGCGCTCGTACACACGCCATGCATCTAGGTGGAAAATTCGACTTTCCGTTTGGTTCTATCCGATTAACACCAGCCTTCCACGGTTCCGGTGTACTTGGTGGACATGCAGCAGGCGTTATCATCGAATTTTTCGGCAAGCGCATTTACTTCGCAGGCGATACAGCACTATTTAGCGACATGAAATTAATCAATCGCCATGGCGACATCGATTATGCTTTGTTGCCAATCGGGGATAACTTCACAATGGGTGTGGAGGATGCTGTCACAGCTGCATCTTGGATCCAAGCGAATACAACCATACCGATTCATTACAAAACTTGGCCTGTCATCGACAAAGAACCTGCTACATTTGTAGCTCTGTTAGAAGCAAAACATAAACAAGCCGGTCTTGTCGTAGACCCTGGAGAAACAATTGAGTTATAATGTTCTCATAGGTAAACCGTATCAATACTTATATACATTAAAACACAAAGGAGATCATCTTATGAAACTACGTCGTATGTTGTTAGCCATCGTCTGTCTATTTGGATTTATGTTTATAGCAACTCCTATGGAGGCAAATGCTGCAGATACATGGGTGTATTCCTACACAAGCGAAAGAACTGGGCAACGCACCGATTGCTATGTCATGACCGAATCTATTCATTGGAGCGCTGATTTATTAGGCCTACGTTGTCGAGTAAAAAATGTAGTCAACGGTCGAGTTATCAGCATTGAAAACTGGCGCTTTTTGAATATGGGACCTAACCACTGGCGCTATGAAGTAGGGGAAAATTCTAGATCTATGAGTTTAGTATGGCCAAATGACCTCTCAGACAAAATTTTACAATTAGCATTTAATTACGTATAACGCGTTAGTTATACTCTAAAAAAGGTTATCAACACAATAATTTAAATACAAAGAATATACAAAAAGGACTGTACTTGAAGTGTAATACAACTACACCTCAGTACAGTCCTTTTTTATTATCGTGGAGATTAACCATTCTCGAATCAAAATATAGTGTCACACATATCAGCCATACAAGTAACATGCATCTAGACCATCAATAGTCCAACTATATCCTGATCGCCTTACCTAGAAGAAACTCACTTATCTTCTATACTCTTTTCCATAAGCTAATTGATAGCCATTGAAAAACACTTGTGCAAGGCTGTTGTTCATAACATTTCGGGAATCTAATATGAACATAAAAGATTGCCAGTCTCCTCTATTCATATATTTATAGTACACTGTACCATCTGAAGCTACGGAAAAAGCATGCACCTTTTCTTCTACATTCCCATAAAACTTTGTAATCGCTGTAACTGTAAATCCCTTATCACCATATTCATCAACAAAGGGATGCACAGATGATACATCAATATATGTTCTTTCTATAGTTTCTGCCAACACTAGACGATAATTCGGTTCTTCATCTAAATAATGTGCCTCTACATGTGCTACATTAAAACCTACAATTCCTAATAATGTACAAAATAACATCTTAACCAGTACATTCATCGTTTTTCTCCCTCCAAAAGTAAAATACACCCTAACTCCTTGAGATCAACTAATTTTTAAGTATACCCTACGATATACAACAAAATCCCCAGGCAACTCCTAGGGACTTTTGTTATATACATATCTTATCAAAATCCAACCACTGATGTACCAACAGACATCGTAGTTATATGGACATATTTATATATGTTTTACGCTTCTGTCCATTCTGTATGGAATGTACCTTCTTTGTCTGTTCGTTCGTAGGTATGAGCACCGAAGAAATCACGTTGTCCTTGGATTAGGTTTGCTGGCAATACGCCACGACGATAGGAGTCGAAGTAATCTAAGGATGCACTGAAAGCAGGTGTTGGGATACCGTAACGTTTCGCTGCAATGATCGCTTCACGCCATTTTGCTTGGTGTGTTTGCAATGCTTCTGCGAAGAATGGATCCAGCATCAAGTTGTTCAAATCTGGATTATTCGTGAAAGCTTTTTTGATATCTTCTAAGAATGCTGCACGGATAATGCAACCACCACGCCACAACAATGCCATATCGCCGAAATTGATATTCCAGTTATATTCTTTCGCTGCTGCTTTAATCAACGCAAATCCTTGTGCATAGGAACAGATTTTAGATGCATATAACGCAGAATGAATAGCATCTACTAAGGCTTCTTTATCACCTTCAAAGACTTCTGTTGGACCTGCTAACACTGGTTCTGCCAAGACACGTTCAGATTTGTAGGCAGACATAGCACGAGCAAATACCGCTTCTGCAATGGTAGGAATTGGCACACCAAGGTCTAAACCTTCTTGGCTCGTCCATTTACCAGTACCTTTTTGACCTGCTTTGTCCAAGATTTTTTCCACTAATGGAGTTCCATCAGTATCTTTTACTTTCATAATTTTAGCGGTGATTTCAATTAAGTAAGAATCTAATAATCCTTTGTTCCATTTCGCGAATACATCGCCGATTTCATCATCACTCATACGAAGTAATTCTTTCATCATGAAGTAGGCTTCGGAAATTAACTGCATATCGCCGTATTCGATGCCGTTGTGCACCATTTTTACATAATGACCAGCACCATCATCACCTACGTATGTGCAGCAAGGACCATCTGCTACTTGTGCCGCAATGGATGTGAAGATTGGCGCTAATTCGTTATAGGATGCTTTGTTGCCCCCTGGCATCAAGCTTGGTCCATTCAAAGCCCCTTCTTCACCACCAGATACGCCAACTCCTAAGAAACGGAAACCTTTAGATTCTAAGTATTTTGTACGACGAATTGTATCTGGGTAATGGGAGTTACCACCATCGATTAACGTATCCCCTTGATCTAAATATGGCAAGAAAGCTTCAATCATGTCGTCTACAGGTTGACCTGCTTTTACCAAGAACATAATTTTACGAGGCTTTTCTAACATCGCTACAAACTCTTCTGGTGTGTGAGCACCACCAATAGTTCCTTCGTGGCTGTAGTTGGCTACAAACTCATCTGTTTTTTGTGGTGTACGGTTGTACACAGCAATGCTGAACCCATGGCGGGCAATGTTGCGAGCCAAGTTTTGTCCCATAACAGCCAAACCGACTAGACCAAATTGATATAATTTTTCACTCATCGTCATACCTCTTTCTTGATTGACTACTGTGCGCGAGCTTGTTCTTTCAAACGAGCCAACATCACTGATGAACTAAACATAATAATACCTGCAATGACGGTTGCCAAAGCTAGGTTTTCTCCGAAGACGATAAATCCCCAGAAGGAGTTAAAGAATACCCCTACATATTGCATAAATTGTGCCACCACCGCATTCGTTGCTACAAATGCACCAGTCAAGAAGAACTGCGCCACTACAGAAATGGCACCAATAACCCCTAAATAGAGCGCTTGTGTTGCGTTAGGCCACACAAAATCTGGTATCATCACGATTCCCCCTACTAGCATGGTGGTCACCAAGAAATAAAACATGATTTCATAGGAACTATGTCCACCTTTTAAGCTAATGGTACGAATCGTTGTATAGGCCGCCGCCGATAAGGCAGCCCCTGCAATAGCAATGAAAGAATACCAATGCAACCCTGATAAATTCCAAGGTTGGATCATATACACAACGGCTAGGAAAATCAATCCCAACCATTTAGCCGATCCATTGGGTAATTTTTCTTTCAATACAATGTTGCTGAAAATCAGCACGAATATGCCCGACAGTTGAAATAGAATAGACGAATCTGCAATAGATATATATACCAAAGCAATAAAATTACTTAAATTCCCTAATCCTCCAAAGATACCTCGCAAGGTTAATAACCCTCGATGTTCTGTAGAAAAGGAAATTCCTTTTTGTCGCATCACTATGAGTACGGCAATTGTTCCTATGAGCCCTCTGAAAAATGTCACCTCAGCCGCCGGCATACCATCACCTAAAA